>CAYJQA010000398.1:0-5696 GCA_964372065.1 uncultured Litorilinea sp. | reverse complement strand
CATCTGCTTGACGGCGCTGACGAGCACGGTCATGCCCAGATCCTTAAAGCTCCCCGTGTGGCTGTTGCCGCAGAGCTTGACCCATAGATCGGGCACGCCCAACTGCTTGCCCAGCCGCTCCGCCCAATACAGGTTGGTGTTGCCCTCGTACATGCTGACCACGTTCTCGTCGCGCAAGTCGGGCATCACCCATTCGCGCATCCCCCAGACACCGCTGCCATAGGGCCAGGCGGTCGTCCCGACGCGTGAGTCGATCAGCGTGCGCCATTCCGCCGCCGAAGTGCGCTGCAGCGGCTCCAACGCGTGATGCACCTCCAGCAGACCGCCGCAGGTGGGGCACGTGTACATGACGTTGTAGACCGAGTATTCACCGGGACAGCCGCGGAAGCAGCGAAACACGGCACGGAGGGCCGGGGCGGCGGCGGAGGCAGTTGGTGATGGGTGCTCGGCAAGCATAGACGAATCCCTTGTCCGGTTAACCGGCGCGCCCATGCGCGCCGCGTGTATCGTCTATCTTACGAGCATCCAGGGCAATCGACAAATCACTTCGCCGCCACAGCCGGCGCGCTGTCCCCCGACCGTACCAACAGCCCCGACTGCAACTGCTGCAGCACGGCTGTCACCAGCGCCGTCTGGGTTTCCGGGGGCAGCGGTTTGTGCTCAGGCTCAGTGGACAGCCCATCAAGCAGCAGGGACGCCAAGCCGTGCACCGTGCTCCACGCGGTCAGCGCAATGGGGTCCGGGTCGCCCGGTGCGATACTCCCGTCGCGCTGGCAGGCCGTGATGGCATCCAACAAGACCTGGAAAGCGCTCCTTGCCGCCGCGGCCAACGCCGCGTGGCTCTCTGTCCGATTGGCTGCGGTCGATTCACGCAGTTCAGGCCGGAACATGAGGCGAAAGGCGGATGGATTGTCCAGGGCAAAACGCACGTACGCAGCGCCGACGGCCATCAACCGCGCCATGGGGACGCCCGGCGTCGTGTCCCAGGCGCGACGCAGCGCCTCACCAAAGGCGGTGAAGATCTCCTGCGCCAGCGCCTCCATGAGTGCGGCCTTATCGGCAAAATGATGGTAGGGCGCGGCATGGCTCACCCCGGCATGGCGCGCCAACTCGCGCAGCGTAAAGCCGTGGACGCCACGGCTCGCCGCCAGTTCCAGCGCCGTATCCAGCAGCGCCCGGCGCAATTGTCCATGATGATATTGGTCGTTCTTTTTTGCCCTCACCGCGCCCTGTCCCTTCCTGCCAATGCAATCTATGTTGAGATGATTTGCAGTATAGCACGATCAATCTCGATCTTGACAACGGAAAGATTGTGTTGTATCTTGACACTGTAAAGATTATGCATTGGTTGTTGTCCGAAGGGGTCGCGGCGGCGCATCTCGCCGACCCTACGACTCCCAAAATGATCAATCACGCACCTACATCAAGCTACGGAGTATGGGTATGAAAAACCAAAACATCGAAACGACTAAACGGATCGGCACGGGACTTGCGTTCATCACGTTTCCAATCATGTTTGTCTTCATCTATGCCGCCCACCCCAACCTACTTAGTCTCAGCCCGGTCACGGATGTGAACGCCTGGATCGCAGAATTCCACGGCAATTCGCCCCTCCACTTTGGACACGTCCTGATGCTGTCGAGTGTACCGCTGCTGCTCATAGCAACATTGAAGATCAAAGATTTGTCGAAAGGACGGGGTGCGTGGTTGGGGTTCATCGGCGGCGTCTTGGCGGTGATCGGCGCGGTATTTCTGGCCGCCGACAAAGGCGCATTGTGTCTGGTGATCAGCGCCTTCGACACGTTGCCGGAAGATCAGTTCGCCCAATTGCTGCCCGGCCTCGAAGCCATGTTTAATAAAGCGGGCTGGCTGGTGCTCGTCTGGTTATTGGCGCTGCTGCCAATCGGGTTCGCGCTTCAGGCCGTCGGGCTAATCCTTGCCCGTGCGATCCCCCGCCGGCAGAGCGTGTTGTTGCTGATCGGCTCAGTCCTGCTGGCAAATCCAGACATCGAGATCATCAGCCTGATCGCTTCGGTGTTTCTCGCCATCGCGCTCATCCCGCTTGGCATTCAAATCATCAGCGGAAGACTCGAAACGTCTACGGCAGTTTGACAGACCAATCGATAAGTTGCGTTTCTACCAGGAGAATCCCATGACCCCGCCTACAGAGAGTTCCACCGATGCCCGCCGGTTTGACGTGATCGTGATCGGCTCCGGCATGGGTGGCCTGACCACGGCCAGCCTGCTCGCCCAGTTGGCGGGCAAGCGTGTCTTAGTGCTCGAACGCCACTTCAAACTCGGCGGCTTCACCCACACCTTTACCCGCCAGGGCTACACCTGGGACCCCGGCCTGCACTATGTGGGCGGGATGCAGCCGGGTGCGGCAGGTCGCGGCCTGTTCGACCTCGTGACGCGGCGCGGGGTGGATTGGCAAGCCATGCCGGAGCACTACGACCGCTTTGTCTACCCCGACCTCACGTTCGCCGTGCCCAATGACCGCGCGCGCTACGAAGCCGACCTGTGCGCCGCCTTCCCCGCGGAGGCCGCGGCCATCCGCGCCTACTTCGCCGATGTCATGGCCGCGGGCGGGTGGTTCCGGCGGCGCTTTATGGGCAAGGACATGCTGGGATCGCTGGGCGCATTACTGGCCTGGCCGGGCCGCGGGTTGGCCCTCCAGACCACGCAGGCCGCGCTGGACCGTCGCGTCCGCGACCCGCGCCTCAAAGCCCTCCTGGCGTCGCAGTGGGGCGACTATGGCCTGCCGCCCCACCTCAGCGCGTTCGTCATCCACGCGATGGTGGTCCAGCACTACCTGGAGGGCGCTTTCTATCCGGTCGGCGGCGCGCGCGTCATCGCCGACGCCATTGTGCCCATCATCGCGGCGGCGGGCGGCGACTGCCGGGTTAACCATGAGGTCACTGCGATTTTGCATCACAACGGGCGGGCGCACGGCGTACGCGTCCACGTCAAGCACGGTGACGCCTATGACATACAGGAGTTCTATGCGCCCGTCATCATCTCGGCGGCCGGCGCGCACACGACCTACATGCGTCTGCTCGACCCGGCGCTGAACCTGCCCGAACAGCGTACCGTGCAGGCCGCGGAGCAACCCAGCAGCGTGGTCAATTTGTATGTGGGATTCAAGGCCAGCCCGACGAGCCTGGGGGTAGCGGGCGAGAATCTCTGGATTTTCCAGGGCTATGACCACCGGGCGCTCTACGCCGCGCGCAACGAGCTTGCCGAGGGCAAGGCCCATGCCGCGTTTGTCTCGTTCGGCTCGCTGCGCGACCCCCGCGCCGCGCAGCACACGGCCCAGATCGTCACCTGGATCGACCCCGCCCTCTTCGACGCCTGGCGCGACCGGCCCTGGAAACGCCGCGGCAGCGACTATGAGGCGCTCAAAGCGACCATCAGCGCCGCCCTGCTCGACCTAGTGGAACAGCATGTACCCGGCTTTCGCGACCTGGTGGCCTATCACGAGCTTTCGACGCCGCTCTCGGTGGAAAACCTCTTGGGCCATCCCCACGGCGCCATTTACGGTCTGCCCGCCACACCCGCACACTTTCGTCACGGCCTGCTTGGCGTGCGGTCGTCGATCAAGGGGCTGCTGCTGACGGGGACCGAGGCCTCCACGCTGGGCATCATGGGCGCGCTGATGGGCGGCGTAGCGAGCGCGGCAACCGTCTTGGGGCCGCTCGGCTTCCCCAAGATTTTCGGGGCGGCCCAACGCTATGCCGCGACCCCGCAGCCGTCGCCTCAACTCACGCACGCATAACGGGGGCTTGGCTATGCCAATAGGGACGCAAACTCCCTGAAGTCTACATCCACATAGGGGACGCCCGCGTCGATGCGCGCCTTGCGCCCGGTCAGAAAGCGCGCGCACCACGGGTCGTCATAGGCGGCCGCGCCCATGCTGTGCAGGATCGCCGCATAGAGGTCAATTTCGCGCATCTTCAGAAAGTAGGGAATCTCGCCCAACCAGACCGGGTCCAACGTGGTTTCCTGCCGATACCCGGTTAGGAAGTGGGTCATAAAGCGCCGCGTCAGCCTGACCGGCTCCGCTTGGCCCGTCAGTATATAGAACAGCACAATGGCGATGTCGCAGGCGAACCAGTTGTAGCAGCAGTCGTCAAAGTCAAAGAGCGTGATCCGCCCGGCATCGTCCACGAAGAAGTTGCCGCCGTGCGCATCAAAGTGGATCAGCCCATAGCCGTCGCCATCCTTGGGCAGCTTTGCCACGTGGTCATAGGCCGCGCGATAAGCGGCGGCCGCGATCTGCTCGTCCGGGGCCAGGTCGCGCAGCGCCGTCTGCAAGGCGTCGTCATCCCACGCCGGCCGCCGCCACGCCGGATCGCCGGGCACATAAGTGCGCGTCAGCGCGTGCATCCGCCCGATCAACCGGCCATAGGCCTCGAACATGTGCGGCGGCCAGCCTGCGGTCCGCGCGGGGCGGCCCGGCGCCCAACAAAAGGCCGTGGCGAGAAAGCGCTCACCGTGACCGTCGTCGATCTCCTCGACCAGATTGCCCCGCGCCGAATCCACCGCGCCCGCCACCGATGCGCCGCCGCGGGCCAGGTAGTTGATCCAGTCCACCTCGCCGTGGATCAGCGCGGGCGAGCGCCGCCCACTGTGGCCCAACCGCAGGATGAAGTCCGCGCCGTCCTTCGTAAAGGCGTAGATAAAGCTCTCGAAGCCATCCAGCAGCCGGATCGCATCGGCGCGGATGCCGTAGCGTAACATGGCTTCGTCGAGGATCGCGGGGGAGAAGCGGGCCCGAATTGCCGGGTCCATGGCCGCGCCTACTTGCCCAGCCGCGCCTTGAAGGCCGCGGTCAGCGCAGGCAGAATCTCATACAGATCGCCCACGACGCCATAGTGCGCCCGGCCAAAGATGGGCGCGGACACATCCCTGTTGATCGCCACGATCACCTTGCTGCCGCTCATCCCGGCCAAATGCTGGATCGCGCCGCTGATGCCCGCCGCGATGTAGAGGTCGGGCTTGACCGTCTTGCCCGTCTGCCCCACCTGATGCGGATAGGCGATGTACCCCGCGTCCACCGCGGCCCGGCTCGCGCCCACTGCCGCGCCCAGCACGTCCGCCAACTCCGCCACCAGGGCAAAGCCTTTGGCCGGGTCCGCCGCTACCCCACGACCGCCGGACACGATGATGCGCGCATCGGCCAGGCTGACTGCGCCGCCGGCCCCGCTCTTGCCGGCCAGCACCTCTTCCGGCACGTCCGCCGCGGCCAGATCAAGCGGCAGTTCTTCCACCCCGGCTTGCTGCTCGCCCGGCTCCGGCAGCGGGAAGGAGCGCGGCCGCAGGCTCGCGACCTGCACCGCGGAGCTAAAGGTGATGTCCGCCAACAGGTTATTGGAGTAGACCGGGCGCACCGCCACCAGGCTACCGGCCTCGACGCGCAAATCCACGGCGTCGGGCGCATAGCCCGCGTCCAGGTCGCACGCTACCGCGGCCGCGACCTCGCGGCCGTTGGCCGTGGCGCTGCACAGGATCACGCTTGCCTCGACCGCCGCGGCCACCTGGCGTAAGGCGGCGCTGTAGGCACTCAGCCGGAAGCCCGCCAGCAGCCGGTCCGTCACGGTGTACACCACATCCGCGCCGCGCTCAGTGGCGGCCTGCGCCGTGGCCCCCCGGGGGGGGCGCGCCCCCCCCCCCCCCCCCCCCCCCCCCCCCCCCCC
>CAYJQA010000397.1:0-5698 GCA_964372065.1 uncultured Litorilinea sp. | reverse complement strand
ACTAGGGCGTGTCTGCAAACTGTCATTCCGAGGAGTCTGCGACGAGGAATCCCTCTGGGGCGCGGGTATGCAGAGCGGAGGGATTCCTCGCTCGGGAGCCCTTTGGGCGCGGAATGACAGTTCCACCCCACTTTGCAGACAGTACCTAGTCGCGGCTGTCCATCAGGGCATAGCCCACACCGGGGACCGTCTCAATATAGGTGGGCTGGGAGGGGTCCGCTTCGAGCTTGTTACGCAGACGGTAGACCAGTTGCTTCAGCATGGCGCGGTCGCCGCCCTCGGCAGCCCACACCGCGTTGAGCAGTACCTCCGTGGTCAACACCTGGCCCGCGTTGAGCATGAGCGCCTCCAGCAGCCGGGTTTCCAGCGGCGACAGCCGCAGGGGCGGCTGGTTTGGGCGCTGCACCTCGTTGCGCGCCCGGTCCAGCCGCAATTGGCCCGTGGTCAACTCGGCGGGCGGGGGCGTCGTGTCCGTGCGCCGCAGCACGGCCCGGACCCGCGCCACCAGTTGGCTGGGGCTAAACGGCTTGACAATGTAATCGTCGGCCCCCAGTTCCAACCCCTTGACCACGTCCTCATCGCTCCCGCGCACGGTGAGCATGATGATCGGCACGTCGCTCTCCTCGCGCAGACGGCGGCACACGCCCAACCCGTCCAGCTTGGGCAGATTCAGATCCAGGAGCACCAGGTTGGGCGCGCTCTCCTGCCAGGTCTGCAAGGCCGCCAGCCCGTCATGGGCCGTGACCACGGTGAACCCCGCCCGGCGCAGCGTGAACGACAGCACATCCGCCAGCGCGAGGTCGTCTTCGACGATCAGAATCTTCATGCCGTGCTCTCTCCTTCCTGTTCACCGGCTGGCGCGCCCGCGGCGATGGGCAGTTCAAACCAAAAGAGTGACCCGCCGCCGCGATGCTCGTCCACGCCGACGCGGCCCTGATGCGCCTCGATGGTGGTTTTGACCACGTGGAGTCCCAGACCGATGCCGTACTGCTCGCCCTGGTCGCCGTGCAGGCGCACAAAGCGCCGGAAGAGGCGCTCGCGCTCGGCGGGCGGAATCCCCGGCCCGCGATCGGCGACGCCGATACGCAGCCGCCCCTCGCGCGGCGACACGTCCAACTCGATAGTGGCGTCGTCGGGGCTGTATTTGCTGGCGTTGCCGAGTAGATTCACCAATACCTGCGTGAGCCGGGCCGCGTCGCCCATCAAGGCGGGCAGGAAGGCCGGCTCGGTCAGCGAAAGCGTCTGGCCGCGGCGTTCCAGCAGCGGTTGGACGACCTGCACCGCCGCCGCGATCACTTGATTGAGGTCAAGCGACCGGCGGCGCACGACAAAGTGCCCCGCTTCAATCCGGCTGCTTTCCAGCAGATTCTCGATCAGCGTCTGGAGACTGAGCAGGCTCAGATGGATCGGTCGGAGCAGCTCGCGCATCTCCTCCGGGCTGAGGTCGGCCTCATTCGTCAACAGCTCCATCGAGGCGTTGGCGGCGCTCAACGGTGTGCGAAACTCGTGCGTGATATTCGCCAGGAAATAGGCGCGCAGGTGGCGCAGCGACTCTTCCTGCGTGATGTCGCGCAAGACAAGCGCCGTCTGCGCCTCATCCCCGCCGGCCGCCTTGAGGCGCGTGGCGGTGACTTCAAACACGGACGGCGCGGGCGCACTTTCCGCAACGTTGCGACCCAGGCGACGGACCACCCGCTCCCCCGGCAGACGCAGCGTGGGCGCGCCCTCACCGGTCGCCGGCGCGGGACGCGTGGCCTCGGCGGACTGCGCCGCGAGCGTGACGCGCTGCTTGCGCCCCAAGGGCAGCCGGTGCAAGGAGGTCGGGTTGCCGGACTCGTCGGCCACGGCAAAGAGATCGTCCACATGGCGACCGCCGGCCGCGTCCACCGCAATGCCGGCCAGCGCCGCGGCCCGTTCGTTGATAAACGTGACTCGCCCCGTCTCGTCCAGCGTGACAACGCCCTCCACAATGGATTGTACCAGGCTGTTCAGCCACGCACTGGCTTGGGCCAAATCGTCCAGCGCCCGCAACATGCTGAGTTGGCTGCGCTGCAGCGCGGACGCCAGCGTGCGGACTTCGCGCGGGCCGGGCAGGAGCGGCACCGGGGACGCCAGTTCCCCCGCACTGATGGCCTCCGCCGACCGCGTCAGTTGCGCCAACGGATAGGTCAGCCGCCGCACCGTCCAGATGCCCAACAGCATCCCCAGCAGGGCGACCACGCCGGTGCTGAGGACCAGCACGCCGCGGGCGCGGCGCTGGGTGGCGAAAAGCTCCTCCACCGGCAGCGCCGCTTCCGTCAGCAAGACCACGCCATCATCGCGGCCGTGCAAGGGGGCATAGGCGCTGAAATAGCGGCTCCCGCCGGCGTGGAGCAAACGACGCCCACCGCGCGCCGCCGACGGCCCGGACGCCGCCGCGCTGTCCGGTGCGGCCGCCAGGAAGGCCGCGCCCAGGCTGCTCACCAGGCGCACGCCGTCCGGCCGCAGGAGGCTCTGCACCACGCCTGTATCCGACGCCAGTTGGCGCAGGAACGCTTCGTCCAGCCAGCGCCCGGCGACGACGACGGCGACTTGGGCGGTGGCCGCGTCCATCCCAGCCACGGGCCGCGCCGCCAGCAGCGCTGCGCGGTCTTGGTAGAGAAAATAGTCGGCCGCGCCCGGCGTCGGACAGACCCCGTCCGGTCCCGCTTGCCCAACGATCATACCCGCATCCGAACATAGATACAGGATATCCAGGTCGCCTTGAACCTGGAACGCGGCCAGATAGAGGCCCAGGTCGTCCAGGTTGGCCTCGGTCAGCAGACTCCGCAGCGTGGGGCGTTCGGTCAACAGGGCCAGCAGGTTGTCGAGCCGGGCCTGCTCAGCCTGCAACAGCGATGCCGTCGCCTGCTCGGCGCTGGCGACGTGCAGCCAGGTCTGGCGCTGCAACTCGGTGCGGGTCAACCAATAAGCAGGCACACCCGCGCTCAACGTCGTGAGCAGCACCAAAGCAAAGATGCTCACCACGAGCCGAGCCGGATAGCCGCGCAGATCGAACAGAGATTTCATCAGGGCAACGCTCAAGCCGACACTTCCTCAGCTAGCGGGCGGCAGTCCATTGCGCCGCCCGCGCCAGCCAAGTGTAGCAGAACGCCCAGCGCCACGACAACGAACAGAGTGTCTGATCCCCAGCAAACCCGCCGGAACAGTGTGGTTCCGATTATGCGCGGTGGGCTTACGGTTTTCGTAAGCCCACCGTCAAAAAGCTAAAGCGCCATCGGCGATTCATGTCATTTTCCAAACTACACTATTGACAATCACAACATTCGTGCTATATTGATTGCGAAAACCGAAAGCACGGCTTTCAAATGCACAAGGAGACGCGGTCATGTTGTACACGTCACATGAGTTCCAGCAGCACCTCGCCCTCGCGGCCGACCGCCACCCCCATCCGCACATCGTCCATCTAGCCTTTTCGTTCTTAACGTTTCGGGAGCATCACCATGATTCCATTGCCCATGCGCAGCCCCATCGACGGCGGCGAAATCGTCGTCACCCGTTTCTACTGCCCCGGCAGCGACACCTCCATCGAAGGCCGCTTCAGCGTCAACATCCCCTTCGCCCAACTCACGCCGGAGCAACTCCGCTTCGTGGAGGTCTTCCTGCGCTGCGAAGGCAAGCTCTCCCGCATGGAAGGCGAGTTTAACCTCTCCTATCCCACCCTACGCAGCCGCCTGCACGACATTCTGCGAGCGCTCGGCTATGAGCCGGGCAAAGACGACACCATACCCGCCGCCGATGCCCAGCGCACCGCCATTCTCGCCGATCTGGACGCCGGTCGCATTTCCTTTGACGACGCCATGGCCCTGCTCAAGGGCGAAGACGAATAACCCGCATTTCCAGGAGAATCACACCTATGCAACTCGAACAGTCCTTCACGACGACCGCGGCCCCCACCGTGCGGCTGGAGTCCGTCGCCGGCAACCTCACCATCCACGGGTCGGAAGAGGCACGCGTCTGGGTGCGCGGTAACAGCGCCAACCTCCGCGCGTATCAGGAGGGCGACACCGTCACGGTCACGACCGACGGCGACTGTCGCGTCCATGTCCCTCTCGCCGCCAAGGTGGTCGTCGGGAGTGTATCCGGCGACGCTCAACTTACGGATACCCACGGCGAGCTTAACATCGCGAGCATCTCGGGCAACCTGCGCCTGACCAGCGTGGACGCGGCGCAGATCGGCAACGTCTCCGGCGACCTCACCGTGCGCCAGGCCGATGGCGCCGTCACGGCCCGCAATGTCAGCGGCAACGCCGTCCTTATCGGCGTCCGCGGCGCGGTGGCCGTCACCAATTGCAGCGGCGACTTCTTGGGCAAGGGGATCGCTGGCGACATCAGCGGGCGCGCTAGCGGCGATATCCGGCTGAGTCTGTTGTCGCCTGCCGGCGTCGTCAACTGCAACGCCGCGGGCGATGTCCGCTGTCGCGTCCCCGCCGACTTCCAAGGCCAGGTGAAGCTGAGCTGCCGCGGCGACATCCGCGTCAAGCGGCTGGATGTGCCCATCACCCGCGCCCGCCAGAACGCCGAGTTTGCCCTGGGCGAAGGCCGCGGCGCGCTCACGCTGGCCGCGGGCGGCGATATCCTGCTGGCCGGCCCGCGGCTCGAAGGCGAAGATGACGAAGACGGCATCTACATTGGCGTGGAACTGCGCGAAGAAATGGCCGAACGCGCCGGGGAACTTGTGCAGCAAGTGGTCGAGCAGGTGGAAACCCAAGTCGAATCGCTGGCGCGCCAACTGGATGAGAAATTGGCTACGTTGGGCAGCGGCGACGAAATCGCGGCCAAAGTTCAGATCCAGATTCAGAACGTCCTGCGTGCGGCCGAGACGAAGATCGCCGCGGCCACCCGCCGCGCCGAAGATCAGGCCCGCGCCGCCGAACGCCGCGCCGAGCGACAAGCCGGCTTCCGTCACGGGACCGGCCCCATCATCCCGCCTGTCCCGCCGCGGCCCCCACAGCCCAAGCCGCCCGCCGGGCCGACCGACGAGGAACGGATGCAGGTCCTCCGCATGTTGGAAGAGGGCAAGATCTCCGTCGAGCAGGCCGAAAAGCTGCTGGCCGCGATGGGCGGCTAAGGGCTGCCCGGCGACGCATCGGATCGTTCACGGCAGGCGCGCTGTGATACTGCTAGACAGAACTCACAGCGCGCCTGCCGTTGAACGCCGCGCGGCGTACGCAGGCTGCCAGGCAACGGCGAGTTTCAGGCCGCCCGCCTGCGGAGCGGCTGGCGCGAGATCAGCCCGCCGCCGGCCACGGCCACCGCGGCCACCACGACCCACAGTGCGACGGACAATACGAGATACCAGGTCAAGAAGGGCGTCCCCGATATCGCCAGCGGCATGACGATCAGCCAACTGCCGGTGAGACTCGCGTGCATGAGCATCGCCACGGGCAGGCTCTCGATATGGTCGTAGACCCATACCATGAGCACCCTGTAGGCCGGCAGGACCGCGACAGCAAAGAGGGTCGCGGGCAGGAAGAGGGGCAGAGAGAGCGCCCCGGAAACATCACCGCTCCCCCAACAGTTCGTCAGGAAGTGCCACACGCCCCACAGAAAGCCCACGATGAGGCCGGTGGTCATGCCACCGTAACGCTGCCGCAGCCTGGGGACGGCGAACCCCGTCCAGCCTAGCTCCTCCAAGATGCCCGCCCCCAGCCCCACC
>CAYJQA010000396.1:0-5700 GCA_964372065.1 uncultured Litorilinea sp. | reverse complement strand
ACAAAATAGAGCGTGCCCAGGACAATCCCGTGCTGACCAAAGGCGAAGAACGAAATAGGAATCCCCATGTTGCCGTTGTTGCTCACCGCGCTGGTCAGCACGATGGCCGCCCGTTCACGCCGGCTCAGCCCGATCCCCGCGACCCACCCGGCCAGCCCGCCCACGACCGTCACCGCCACGCCCACGAACACGATCTGGCGCAGCGCTTCCATCTCAATGTCCATGGCATAGAGGCTGCGGAAGACCAGCGCCGGCGTCGCCGCCCAAAACAACAGCCGCCCAATCGAGCGCCCGTCAATATGCATACGCCATGCCAACAGATAGCCCACCCCCGCAATCAAAAAGACGGGCAGGACGGTGTCGGCAAAGATCGGCAGCAGCTTCTCAAAAAAGAACATCGCGCGGCCCCGACCCTAGCAGGCGAGTATATGACCGTGGCGTCAGTCCGTCATGTGGAGCGCGGCGCAGCATCCCTTGCTGCGTCGTCCGGGACTCCTCGCTCACGCGCGGAATGACAATGCACATACACGCACTTTTCTAGGCAGGTTGGGCCGTAGCGCCGGTCGCGCCGGGCGACTCAGCTTGGGGAAGGCGGGCAGCGGCCTCTTCGCCGGCCAGCCCCACATTATGAAACACCTCGTACCGCTCCAACGTGGGCGCAAAGAACTCGACGACGTACTCGTTGGGGACGCCCATCGGCTGGCTGATCTCGTCCAGCAGCGCATAGACAAATTCTTGGCGCTGCCCCGGCTTGAGCGCACGCGTCGCCTCATCCCACAGCAACAGCGTACCGTACACGCCCTCCGCGGTGTAGTGCAGGTCGAGCTTGCCAATCGTCAGCGGAAGTTGATCTTCCTCGTCCACCTGGTCCAGATCGAACAACGCATATTGCTCGGAACTGCTTGTGCGGACCAGCCGCTTCAGCTTGAGGTTCACGCCGGCCTACTTGTCGTCGTCATCGGCGTCATCCGCATCATCGTCAGCATAATCGCCCAACGCGCGATCGTCCATCTCATACCAGTCGTCGGCCTGATCGCTTTCCAACTCGTCGTCTTCGTCCAACGACTCGTCATACAACCCGACTTCGGCGTCGGCGTAATAGCTCATTTCCTCCAAGGCCGTCTGCGCCGCTTCGACTTCCTCCGCATTTTCGCTCAGGAGGATCGTCTCCAGTGCGTCGCGTGCGACGTTGCCACCAATGCGCCCCAGCGCGGAAATGGCCGCCAGCCGAACCGCCGCATGGCGGTCGCTCAACAGCGCCAGCAGATCGTCCAGCGCAGCTTTGGCCTCCAGCTCGCCGCACGCCAGCGCCGCCTCGGCGCGCACCGCCGCCGACGGGTTACGCAGTTCAGCGCGTGCCAGCGACCGCCAGCGCACATCGGCGCTGCGCCCCATAGCAAAGAGCGCGCTGATCCGCATCTGCTCGTCCGGCGAATAATAGGCGTCCTCGATCAATTGGTGAACGCCGGTCTCGCCGGAATAGGCCACGCTTTCCAACGCACGCCGGCGCACCGCGAGCGGCTCTTGGTCGTTGTGCAGCACGGCCAACAAGGCTTCCTCGGCGCGCATGGCCGGGGCCGCCTCCAGTTCCTCCAGTTCGCCCGCCAGCACATACGCGCCCAGCGCCGTCGCCGCGGCCGCGCGCACGCCCGTCGCCGGGTCGCCGTGGAGCATCTGCACCAACGGCCCGATCAGCGCCGGGTCGTCCTCGTCCCACAACCCGCGCACCGCGGCCTCGCGCACCCCCGCATCGGCGTCGTTCAGCAGAATACGCAAGAAGCGCCCCAGCATCCAGGTCAGTTCATCTTGTGCAACCGTAACCAACAGCTCCGCCACCGCCCGCCGCTGGGTATCCGCAATCTGGCCCCAACGGCTACGCACCGTCTCCGCGTCGCGCTGCGAGAGATCCGAAAAGACGCGCAACTCACGCTCCGGCGGCAGTCCCTCGCTGCTCGCCAGTTGCTGTAACACGATGTCCAGCGGCAGCGTAGGCAGCACGTCCGCCAAGTCGGCGGACACATCGACGTCCAGGATGTCCAACTCCTCGTCAGCGCCGACAATCTCAAATTCGTCGCCCAGATCCGCGCTCAGTTGGCTCAGGTCCAAGCCTTCCGGCAAGCCGAAGATCGTCCCGCCCGCATCCTCGTCGTCGTCCCACGCGTCCGGCGTATCGTCCGCGCGACGCGGCGGCTGCGGCCCGCGATCGTTCTGATGGGTTGAATTCTTCTTATGTTTTTTTGCCATAGGTTTCAATGCCCACCGGAGGTAGGCAGTCTCATCTTGTCAATTCCAGCTAAAGCCCCAGACCAAGCTGGGTGGGCTGACCGGAGTCGCGCCGCCGTCCGCCTCGGCCACCACTTCCACCCACCAACGCCACTGGCGACCAAATGCTTGCGACGCCAGCCCGCACAGGCTTGCGTCCAGATCCCAGGATGATTGTGTCGCCGGCCTCGGCTGGGCCAAGACCCAAGTCACCACATCCTCCCCATTGTCCTGGCGTCCGCTGACAAAGCCCAAGTGTAATACATACTTGTCATCGTCGCGCATAAACTGGACGCGCTCCCAAACCAGCGTCGACTGCCCGCTGCAACTCATGGGCGTACCGGATTCCGGGCTAATCAGCACCGGCGCATCCAGCCGCACCGCGCCACCGGCCTCCGTCGGCATAGCGGTCGCCGTCGCCGGAACCGCCGCGACCGTGGGGGTCGCTGTGGACGGCGCGGGCGCACTCGCCGTGCCGGGAATCGTCAGCACCTCGCCCGGCTGCAATACATAAACGTCTTGGGCAGCAATGCCGTTAGCCGCCATCAGCGCGCTCGTGGCAACTCCATACTGGGCCGCAATCGAGACAAGCGTATCACCCGGCCGCACTTGATACAATTGCGGCTCCGTGGTCGCCGCCGGCGTGGGCGTCTCCACCAACTCGGGGATGATCAGCAGTTGCCCCGGCTGGATCACGTAGACTTCGCTGGCCGCAATCCCGTTGGCGGCCATGATCGCTTCCACGTCCACCCCATAGCGCGCCGCAATCGTCACCAACGTATCACCCGCTTTAACCTGATGCACCTGCGGCGTCGGGCTGGGCGTGGGCTCATCGGTTGTGTCCGGCGCAACGGCAGCTACGGCAATCGTACCCACCGCGCCGCCGATCCCCGTGGCCGGCGTCGGCGTGGGCAAGAGCGCCGCCATCCCCGCCGCGGTAGGCAGTGGCGTCCAAGTCGGTGTGGGCGAAAGCGCAGCCGGCGTTTGTTCCACCTGCGCCGCGATGCCCGCACCGGACACCACCGCCGCCGGCGTAGCGGCTGTCGTAGGCGTCGGGCTAGACGTAGGCACCGGCGTCGCGGTCACTACCGGCGTCGCCGTGGGGATATCCGTGGGCGTGGGCAAGACCACCGCCGCGTCCGTCTCAGGCGTCGCGGCGCTCACGTCCGTCGCCGCCAGCGTCGGCGTGGGTAACACGACCGCCAACGACGCCGCCTCCGCCGGAGTCGCGGCCGGCAACTCAATCGGGGCTTCCTTGACGGCCATCGCCACCGGCTGCGGCTCGGCGGCGGTGACCACCGTGACCGACTCGGCCGCGCCCTCCACAATCGGCGTCATGACAATCACGACTTCCGGCTCCAACTGCTCGCCAAGATTCGCGGCCATGTTCAGCCCGCTGGAAAACTGCGCGCGCAGCCATTGTCCCGGCTTGACCGCCCCCAGTACGGGGACCACCACCAGCAGCGCCAGCAACATCAGCGCCGCCGGCCCGCCCCACGCCACCATGCGCGACGGCTCCGGCTTTAGCTCGCGGCCGCAGCCTGGGCAAATCGTCAGTTCCGAAGAGGCGATACACCGGCAATGGCGGCAGCGGATCTGCTTGGGCAGACGCGCTATCGGCTCACCGCACTCAGGGCAAACCGCCTCCATTGTCGTCGCGCCACAGTTGGCACAGGCACGCGCGGCGGTCGTCCCCAACGTGGTCAACGGGGGTGCAACAGCACGGTCATGCGGGGGGGAGATGTGCAGTGACGACCTAGCCGGCTCCGGATATTGGGCCGATGACTCGGTCATAGGACTCGTTTACACATGGGTTTGCCGCCTTACCTCATTGGCCCAAGATGGAGATCCAATCGATCCCCTGTTGGGCCACAGTGATGTCGCGCACAGTCACCAGCGCCAGCAGTCCCAGCAGCAGCACGAAGCCCACCATGTGGATCATGCCCTCGCGCTCCGGGTTTACGCGCCGACCTCCGCGTATGGCCTCGAACAAAATGAAGAGCAAGCGCCCACCGTCCAGCGCGGGCAGCGGCAGCAAATTCGTTATCGCCAGCGCCGCGCTCAATACCGCCGAAAGACGCCAGATGGGGAACCACAGACCGGTATCCATGGTCGCCGACACCGCGCCGCCCACCATCTGGGCGATCCCGACCGGCCCGGTCAGTTGCGCATCGGCGGGGGCAATCTGCCCCATGATCAACATCACCGGCAGTTGGAGCACCAACGATACATAGTCCGTCGTGCTCACAACGCCCTGCCAGAGCGCGGGCAGCAGCGGCAGCGTCGCCAACGTGCTGGCCGCGCCGATCCGCACACCCAATGCGCCCTGCCCCGCCGGCGGGTTCACCCGCGGCGTGACGGTCACCGTCACCCACTGGTCCCCGCGCAGCAGCGCCAGCGGCACGCTTTCGCCCAGATAGCGCTGCACCACTTCATTCAACGGGCTGGCCCCGCTGATCACCTCGCCGTTAAGCGAATAGACCAGGTCGCCGGCTTGCAACCCCGCTTGTGCCGCCGGGCTGCCCTCCTCCACCGCCGCGATCTGCGTCGCCAACACCGGCGCAGTGGTCGCGCCCGCCAGCAATTGTGCTTGGTCAACGGCTTGGTCCAGCGGCAGCGTGACCAGTTGCCCGTCACGCATGACCGCCAAGCCGGACGGCGTCGTGGCGCTTTCGGCGTCCGCCACCACATCATAGCCCAGTTCGCTCACCGCGCTCACCAACAGTGCGCGGCCGTTGAGCGTTATCAGCACGTCGCCCGGCTGCACCCCGGCGGTCGCCGCGACCGACCCGGCGGTGACGGCCGTCACCTGAGCATACCCGGCCACCGCCGGGAAGCCCGCCATGAAGCTGGCAGCGAACAAGATCACGGCCAGAATAGCGTTCATCAGCGGCCCGGCCACCAACACTGCCGCGCGCGCCCACGCGCTCGCCGCATTAAACGAACCGGCCGCCATGTCGCCCATATCCTCACCCTTCATGCGGGCGAACCCGCCAAAGGGGATCAGATTGAGCGTGAAGTCCGTCCCGTCATAGCGGAAGAGCTTCAGCAGCCGGGGCGGATAGCCCATCCCGAATTCTTCGACTTCGATGCCATTACGCCGGGCCACCCAATAGTGCCCCAGTTCGTGGAAGAAGACCAACACACCCAATACAACAACAAAGGACACTATCGTGAGCAACATGGATTCCCTTTCGCCGTCCGGAGCATCGCAGCGCCGGAACGGCCCCGCAGTCTGCGCCCATTATACTCGCTGCGCAAATCAACCTGCAAGTGATCCCGCAAAGCAGGCTTCCACGCATCTTGCACAGTATAACGGAAAAACGCGACCAAAAAGCTGTCAGGCGTGACAGAGCGTACCCGTCGCGTCCTCCGGCGTCGCCAGGGCGCGATACACATTCCCTGCGGTCAGCCCGCTGCAGATAAGCACCTCCAGGC
>CAYJQA010000395.1:2161-5703 GCA_964372065.1 uncultured Litorilinea sp. | reverse complement strand
TCTCCGGGGTCGCGCGCAGGGCCACCATGCCCATACGGGCATAGTTGCCCGACATCCCGCCAAGAAAGCAGAGGTAACGGCACCAGGTGCGCCGTTGGAAAAAGGCACCCGACACGATCACGCCGGTGGTGAGCACGAGCATCAACATGCCCGATCCCCACGGCGATTCAACGATGCCGAAGACGTGATCGCTCCACGTGATCATGATGAAGAGCGCGTCGATGATCCAGATGCCGTAGCGCTTGAGAAACATCGGCACGGGTCGGTGGTTGCCCACAAAACGTTGGACCAAGTCGCTGAGAGTCGCGAACGGGCAGATGGCACACCAGAAACGCCCCATAACCACGAAGATGATCGGGATCAAAGGCCACCAGAGAACCCATGTAAGGGCGGTGCCCAGGTTGGCATGCGCCGAGGTTGGACCGAGGATGAGTTGCCAAATGATGAGGATAAAGACCGATAGCGTGATCCATTGCAGGACCCCTGGAAAGAGGCGGCTGCGTAGGGTCACCGCGACCCATCGGGAATTGAGCAGATTACCGCTCCAGGTGCGCGTTGGACCGGCGAGCGGAGTCGAGGTGGATCGGACGGCCATAACGGTGCTCCTTCTCGATTAACGTTGGAGGTGCTTGGGCAACCGGGGCGGATTCCGGCGGCGTAGGATGCCGGCAGCTACGATGGCCAGGGCGTTGACGCCGGCAAAGCTGCCCAGCACGACCTGCCTGGTCGAAGCGGGGAGGGGTGCGGCTTCGTCGCCATGACCGTCTGCGGTGTGCGCGGCCCCTGCACCGACATGGCCCGCCGCCTCGTCGTCGTGTGCTGGTGTCTCCCCGTCGCTGTGCGCTCCCAGTTCGGCATGTCCATGCGCGGCCGCCTCGGCGTGGGTCGCGTCCGCGCCGTGATCGCCTGGTGCGTCGTCCATATGAGGATCAACCGAACTCAACATAGCCGCATGGGATTGGCTATCGCCATGGACGGCCACAGAATGGTCAGCCGTCTGATGGACGACGGTTGCGGGCGGCGGCGTGACCGACCCGTCCCGGCCAAGTGCCCAGACGCCCCCAACCACGATCACCAGGGCAAGCGTAGCGAGCGCCGACCAGAACAACAGACGCCGCGGGCGTGGGAGCGGCGTACCGGAATCCGTTGCCGCCGATGAATCTACGTGTGTCATGTGCCCTCCGTAAGAAGCTTGGTGTCTTGGGGTCATCATTCGGCAGTGACAGTGGCAGACGCTTGCCACGGTGGGACTAGTTGGCGCTCTAGTGCGCGTCTCTCAGACCATCAGCGATGAGGATAGAGCCGCGTGATCCAGGCGCACAGAGTAGTTTCGCCCGTCCCGACCGCGCCAAATGGCCTATTGTCGATGGATGCTTGGCGCACGCGCCGCCACGCGAGGGGATAAACAGCCCGCCCAGCTACATCATGCCGCGGCCCGGCGCGCTCAGCTTGGACGGCCGGGCGATCTCGGTGAAGTCTTGATCAATGGGTGTGAGGTACCCGTTCGGCTAGGCGAGCCGGTCGGCACGGGGCGGTCCCAACGGGGGCCGCCCCGTTTTGTGGAGCGTACGCGCGGGTTAGTGTTTCTGCGCCGGATGGCTGCGATACCAGGCCACCGTCGCCTTGATCGCATCCGCCAGCGGGGTGGCGTGAACGCCAAAGGTCTGCTCAAAGCGGCTGCTGTCCACCACAAAGGGCTTTTCAAATTCGTACATCATCTCAAGGCTCTCACGCGCGGCAGGGATGAACAGCCCGCCCAGCCACATCATGCCGCGGCCCAGGCTACTCAGCTTGGGCGGCCGCCCGATCTCGGCAAAGATTAGCTCGATAAACTGGCGTTGGGTGATGGTGGGGCGGTCGTTGGGCACGTGCCAGGCCGCGCCCAACGCCGCGTCAGCCTCGCCCAAGATGACCAGGCCGCGGCCAAAATCCTCGATGTACGTGACGGTGTGGGGCGCGTCCGGGTCGCCCGCGATCTGCGCGGCCTTGCCTGCCAGCGCCGGATAGAATACCCGGTCCCCCATCAGCGAACTTAGCGCCCACGGGCCAAAGAAGTCCGACCCGCGACCGATGGCGACCGGCACGCGACCGGCGCGGTGCGCGGCGAGCGCCGCCTCGGCCATGGCCGCGCGCGTCCGACCCTTGCGCGTCTGCGCGGCAAAGGGCAATCCTTCATGGATCTGGCCGCTGACCTCGCCGTACAGGTAGAGGTTTTCCGCGATGACCAACCTGGCGTCGCCGCCGGTCAGCCCGGCAATAACCGCGGCCTGCAACGGCGGGAACTTGGCCGGCCATTCGGTGTAGCCGGGCTGGGCGCATTGATAGACCACGCTTGCCCCCGCACAGACTGCGGCCACCGACTGCGGGTCATAGACGTTGCCCGCCACCAGCTCGACGCCGGCGGGCGCTTCCGCCAGCGTCCCGCGGCGGTTGACCATCCGCACCCGCTCGCCCCGACGCACCAGTTCGTTCATCACCGACCGGCCCAGCGGCCCCGTTCCCAAGACGACATGCAGCTTCGGCATCAACTAGCTCCTTTAGAAAATGGCACAGCACGACCCTCCGGCGCGGTTTGCGACGACGGTGCGGGCTTGCGTGGGAGGAAAAGACACGGGATGACTACCGCGGTTTACGGTGCGGGCGGCCCCAGCCCCACCTGGCGCAGCAGGGCGCGTATCTCGTAGCGGTAGAACGCGCCCGCGTCGCCGACCAGGGGTTGGATGTGTTCGAACATCTCCAGCATGATCAACCCGTGGCAGCGTCCCCACCCGGTCATCAACAGGCAAAGCAGCGCAGCGGGCATGTCGATGCCGGACGCGGCTTGCCACGCCGCGATGTGCTCCGCGACCGCGGGCGGGATGCCGGCGTATTCAGGCGGGATGGCGAGTTCGCCACGGGCGTGCGCCTCGATAAACAGATGAAACAGCGCCATGAAAGGCCGCCGCGCCAACGGCACGGTGATCGCGGCCGGCGCTATATAGCCGGGGATGGGGTTACCGAACATGAGCAGGAAGTCCAGCCGGTGATCCAGCGCCCATTGGCGGTAGGTCAGTAGGATCGCCTCCATCTGCGCGCCGATGCGCGCGCCCGCGGCGCGCGCCGCCGCGGCCTCCATCGCCTCCGCGAACGCGGTGAACGAATCCACCAGCAGCGCCGTCTGGAGATCGTCCAGCCGCGGGAAGTAGTTGTAGATGGCCGGTGCGGTGACGCCCAACTCTCGCGCGATCCCGCGCAGCGAGACACCGGCGGTGCCATGTGCTTCCATCTGACGACGCGCGGCCTGCTTGATGGCGGCGGCGCTGAGCGTGCGCGCGGATTGCGTGGGTCGGACCATAGTGGCCTCCTATACGACGTAAATATACGATGTATATATACACTGTATATATACACTATATAGTTCGGCGTGTCAAGCCCCAGTTTCGGCGGCCCTGTGAGTGTTTTGCGCGCCGGGCAGATTGCGGGTAGACTCTCGCCTTGCGTGAGCGGGCGGCTCCCTGTTACCGCCGCTCACGCCGCCGGCGCCGTCCGGCCGCGCGGCGGCC
>CAYJQA010000395.1:0-2151 GCA_964372065.1 uncultured Litorilinea sp. | reverse complement strand
GCCGATGAGAGACATGTGCGCGCCATGGGGCGTCGTGATGGTGCCCATGAGCGCGCCGAAGTCGAGGCTAACCACCTCCACCTCGATGCCGATCTTAGCCAGGTCGGCCGCGATGGACGCGCCCGCCGGCGGCCCTGCCGCGCGGCGGCCAACGTGGTACTTCTTCGTTCAAACCATCAAGAAAGAGAAACCAAGGTATGCGTCTGTCTGCTCCGCTTCGTGGGGGATGGTATGGTCGGGGTAGCCTGAAAACCGGGCTGCGGCGTTTGCTGGTATGGGGGCTGGTCGCGCTGGCGACCGCCGCGGCCTGGCCCGCGGCGGGCCACGCTCAAGCCGGACCGTCCGCGGTGACGGACAGCGTCATCACCAACTGCGCCAACGACGCCCAGTTGGTCGCCGCGGTGGGCGTGGCCGGCCCATCTACTGTGACGTTCAACTGTGGGCCGGGCAACCACACCATTCCTATGACCTCGGCCATCGCCGTGCCGGGAACCGTCACCGTCAACGGCAACGGCCGCATCACGCTGGACGGGCGCAACCTCGTCAGCTTCTTCCAGGTCAACGCGACGGGCGACCTGACGCTGCGTAATCTCACCCTTACCCGGGGCAGTTTCAACGGGGTTCACCCACTGGAGAACTTTGGCCGGTTGGCGCTGGTCAACGTCACGGTCAGTGATAACCAGTCCAGCGCCGCCGCCGGCGTGCTCTACAACAGCGGTACGCTGGTGGTGCGCGATGCGCGCTTCTTGAACAACCTGGGCACGGGGACCGGCTCGACCAACACCCAGGGCGCGGCGATCTACAACGAGGCCGGCGTCGCCGCCGTGGAGAACAGCGTCTTCACCGGCAACCGCAGCACCAGCGCGCTGGGCGCGGGCGGCGCGATTGCCGTGGCCAATGGGCACATGAGCATCGAGGCCAGCACCTTCCACGACAATGAGGCGCTGGACGGCGGCGCGCTCTTTGTCGATGCCGGGACCGTGGTCACCGTCACGGTCTCTACGTTTCAGGAGAATACGGCGGGCTATGGCGGGGCCATCGAGACGCGCGGCGAGCTGCAACTCGACTACAGCACGCTGGTGGGCAACAAAGCGGTCAGCGGCGACGGCGGCGGCATCTGGGTCTTCGCCAGCGACCTGGACATGAACTACTCCACCGTCAGCGGCAACGCGGCGACGACCACCGGCGGCGGCATCAGTTGCTATGACAACAACATCTCCGTCACCCATTCCACGATCAGCGGCAACACGGCGGGGACATTCGGCGGCGGCATCTACAGCACGTGCGATGTCAACCTGACCAACTCCACGCTGAGCGGCAACACCTCCCATGCTGCCAACGGCGGGGGCGGCGGTCTTTATCAGACGGGCAGCGACACGGCGACGATCGCCGCGACGACCATCGCCCGCAACAGTGGACCCTTTGGCGCGGGCGTCTATAACGATAACGGCGGCAGCACGCTCACGCTCCAATACACCCTGCTCGCCAACAACACCACCGGCAACTGCGACGGCGTGATCACGTCGTTGGGCTATAACCTCTCCAGCGACACCAACTGCACCGGCGCGCTTTCGCAGACCGGCGACAAGAACAACGTGGCGCTGCCCCTGGGTCCCTTGACCGGCAACGGCGGGCCGACTGCCACCCACTTCCCCCTGCGCGGCAACCCGGCGCGCAACGCCATCCCCGCGGCCCAATGCTATGACGACGACCAACGCGGCGTCGACCGCCCCCAGGGGGCCCAGTGCGAGATCGGCGCGGTCGAGGCCTTTCTCTCGTTGTGGCTGCCCCTGACGCGCAAGTAGGCAGTCGCGGCCCTGCGCGGCGTGGGCAGAGTTGTCCGGCGGCTCACCGGCTGCCGGGCAACTCTGCCGTCACAGCCGCGGGTAGAAGAGCGGCGCGCCGTGCAGACCCGTCGCCGCGTGCATCCCCAGATGCCAGCGCCCCAGGTTGGCCCAGACCAGCACGCTGCGACCCGGCCCGGCAAAGGCGACGTTGGTGGGCGCGCCCAGCAGCGTACCTTCATAGTCATCCAACAGCACGTGCAGGCTGCCGTCCACCGTGAGGCGAAAGAGGGTGTCGGGCCGGTAGCAGGCGATGACCAGACTGCCGTCGGCGCAGAAGGCCAGCCCGTCGGGCACGGTATGGGGC
>CAYJQA010000394.1:0-5709 GCA_964372065.1 uncultured Litorilinea sp. | reverse complement strand
ATCCGGTGGTCTATGGCGAGTGGCTACACGCGGCGGGCGCGCCGACGCTGCTGGTCTACGGCCATTACGACGTGCAGCCGCCGGACCCGCTGGACAAGTGGCAGAGCGACCCCTTTACGCCCACGCTGCGCGAGGGGCGGCTTTATGGCCGCGGCGTCTCGGACGACAAGGGGCCTATGCTGATCCCGCTCAAGGTGGCCGAAGCGTATAGGACCGTGGCGGGCAGCCTGCCGGTCAACGTCAAGTTTCTGTTTGAGGGCGAGGAGGAAATCGGCTCGCCCAGCTTGGAGCAGTTTATCGCGGACAACGCGGCGCTGCTGGCCGCGGACTTCGCGCTCTCGGCGGATGGGGCCATGTGGCGCATCGACGAGCCGTCCATCACCGTTTCCAGCCGGGGCATCACGGGGCTGGAGTTCACGGTGACCGCCGCGGCGAAAGACCTGCACTCCGGGCGGCACGGCGGCGCGGTCGCCAACCCGCTGCACGCCATCGGGGAGTTGATCGCGTCGCTGCACGACGCGCAGGGACGGGTGGCGGTGGCCGGATTCTATGCCGACGTGCTGGAGCTAGCGCCCGACGAGCGCGCAGCGTTGGCCCGCCTGCCTTTTGACGACGCCGGGTATCAGGCGCAGACCGGCATCCCCGCCCCCTATGGCGAGGCGGGCTATTCCACGCTGGAACGCCAGTGGATTCGCCCCACGCTGGAGATCAACGGGCTGTGGGGCGGCTATCAGGGCGCGGGGAGCAAGACCGTCATCCCCGCCGAGGCGCACGCCAAGCTGACCTGCCGGTTGGTGGCGAACCAGGACCCCGCCGACGTGATCGCCAAGGTGATCACCCATCTGGAGCAACACACGCCGCCAGGGGTGCGCTTGAGCATCCACCGCGAACGGCACGACGCGCTGCCCTATCAGATTCCCGCGGACCATCCGGGGCTGGCCGTGGCGGATGCGGTGCTGCGCGAGGTCTACGGCCAAGCGCCGGTGCGCGTGCGCATGGGTGGGACGCTGCCCGTCAGCGAGCTATTCTTGCGAATATTGGGCATCTACACCGTTTTCTTCTCTTTCTCCACCGCCGACGAAGACTTTCACGCGCCCAACGAGTTCTTCCGCGTCCACCGGCTGCACGAGGGGCTGGCGGCGTGGGCGACCTATTGGGCCAAACTGGGGGCGACACGATGACCGCTTACGCCGACTTTACCGCCTATGTGGCGCAGATCAACGACCTGCTGTGCGCGGCCAATGCGCTAATCTGGGACAGCCGCACGCAGATGCCGCCGCAGGGCGCGGCCACGCGCGGGCAGCAGGTGGCGACGATCACCAGTCTGGCGCAGGAGCGCATCACCGGCGACGCGCTGGCCCGGCTGCTGGACGCGGCCGCAGCGGAGACGGCGGGCGAAGACCCCGATTCGGTGCGTGTGCGGAGTGTGGCCGCCGCACAAGACGCGGTTGCCATTGCGCGGCGCATCCCCGTGGCGTTGGTGGCCGAGATGTCCGCGGCCAAGTCCCCGGCGCAGCAAGCCTGGGCCGAGGCGAAAGCGGCCAACGACTTCGCCCACTTTGCGCCCCATCTGGCGCACATGGTGCGGCTCAACCGGGAGTTGGCCGAGGTCATCGGGTACACGGAGCACCCCTACGACGCGATGCTGCTCCAGTATGAGCCGGGGATGACGGCGGCCAAGCTGATTGCGCTCTTTGGCGACCTCAAGGCAGGCATCCTGCCCCTGCTGGCCGACATTGTGACGCGTCCGGAGCCGCGCGGGGATTTCCTGACGCGCGAGTATCCGCCGGCGCTGCAGCGCGCCTTTGGGCTGGCGATCGCCCAGGCGTTTGGCTATGACCTGAGCCGGGGGCGGTTGGACGAGTCCGCCCACCCGTTTGAGATTTCCTTTACGCGGCAGGACGTGCGCATCACGACGCGCTATCAGCCCCGCTATCTGCCGGGCGCGATCTTTGGCCTCTTCCACGAGACGGGCCACGCGCTCTATGAGCAGGGCGTCGACCCGGCGCTGACGCGCACCAGCCTGACCACTGACTTTCTCAACCTCTATGGCGTGGGCGGGGCCAGCTTTGGCACACACGAGTCGCAATCGCGGCTGTGGGAAAACCAGGTGGGGCGCAGCCGTGACTTCTGGCGGCTACACTTCCCGCAACTGCAAGCGGTCTTTCCCACACAACTGGCGGACGTGGACGCGGAGCAGTTCTATCGCGCCGTGAACCGCGTGCGGCCCAGCCTGATCCGGGTGGAAGCGGACGAAGTGACCTACAACCTGCACATCATGCTGCGGGCGGAGATCGAGATGGGGCTGATGACGGACAACATCGCCATCGCCGATCTGCCCGACGCGTGGAACGCCAAGGTGCAGGAGTATCTAGGGCTGACGCCGCCCACCAACGCGCAGGGCGTGTTGCAGGATATCCACTGGTCCACGGGCTATATCGGCTCCTTCCCCACCTATACCATCGGCAACGTCATGGCCGCGCAGTTCTTCCGCGCCGCCCATGCCGCGCTGCCGGACCTGGACGCGCAGTTGGCCGCGGGCGACTATGCGCCGCTGCGGACGTGGCTGACGGAGAACATCTACCGCCACGGCCGCACCTTTAGCGCCGCCGAGCTATTGCAGCGCACGACCGGGACCGGGCTGGACGCGGGGCCGTATCTGGCCTACATCCGCGAGAAGTACGGCAGCCTGTATGGGGTAGCAGTTCCCGCCTAGCTGCGAGAAGTTCTCAATCGTTGGCCGCGAGATGACAGCCACCCCGAAAGGTGGCTGTCACCTATTTTTGTTACCCAAGCTACGCCCGTGGATTAGGGCGCGGGGAAGTTGGCGTCCACCAGTTTGCGCAGTTGGAGCACGCCGCATTCTCCGCGGACGAGCTGGACCGCGCCGTCGCCGTTGGCGTCCAGGCCGTTGACCAGCGCAGCCAGGCTGGCCGCGGCGGCTTGGGCCGGCGCAGTGGCGGCGTTGCTGTTGGCCGCTTCCAGCACGCCTAAGACACTCACCTTGGCTTCCGCGACCCAGACGGTGGCAAGGCTGCGGGCGCAGACACCGAGCGCAAGGGCCGCGTCACGCGCGGGGCCGGTGGCTTCCGGGTTCTCGGCGATACGGTCGGCGACCTCGGCGATCTCGGCGGCGTAGGCGATGACGCCATAGCCGTCGCCGGGATTCTGGATCTCGCCGTCCTCGTTGACATCGCCGTAAGCGCCGCTGGCTTCGCCGTGCAGGATGTTCCAGACATGCTCGCCGTGGTTGCGACCGCCGGCCAGGTCCCCGGCCAGCAGCGCATTGAGCGCCAACTCGGCATGGGTGTAGGCCAGTTCCGCCTGGCCGGCCAGCCCGGTCGCATAGCCGCTGCCGTCCGGCGTATCCGGTGCGGCCGCGGCGATGAGCGCGGCGTCGGCGGCGACACCCGCGGGCAGCCCAGCCGCGGCGGGCGCGCTCACGGGCGCGGGCTGCGGCTCGCCGTAGATGAAGTCATCCATCACCGCCACATCGGCGGCGGGGCCGTCATCCGGTCCCAGCGCCGCCGTGCCGTAGGTGATGCGCACGCGGTGGACCACCGGCTCCGGGAAGATCGCGCCCAGGAACGACAGCCCCTCGTTGGCGACGGGCGCTTGGTACGCGCCCAGTGAGTTGCCGTCAAGGTCAAAGTACTCGAAGGCGGTGTGCGCGGTGTCGATGTCGGTGTAGACCGCGCCAAAGCCGCGCGTGACCGCGGGCGTGTCGCTGCCGGGGACAAAGAAGAAAATGTCGGCGATGTTGCTGCCCACGGGCGAAAAGAGCTTCTCGGCGCTGAAGGTCTTGAAGATGTCCGTGTACGTCGGGTTGATGTGACCAAAGCGCACGGGCGTATTGGTGGGGTTGTCGGCGTCGGCGCTGATCTGCAAGCCGTCGCCGGGCGTGGCGAAGACCGCGCCGCGGGCGAGGGGCGCAGTGGGCTGGTTGAAGAAGGCGGGGTCATAGCCGTTGGGGGCCGATTGGTCGTCGGGCACACCGTCCCAGTTGATGGTGCGGAAGCCATCCGGCCGCGCGCCGGGTTCGCCGCCGTTGTTCTGCCCGCCCAGCAGCAGTTGATAGGCCGCGACCGTGTTGGAGATGTTGCCCGCGCCCACGATGACCATGGGTGGGACCGGGACCGCGGCGGCCGCGGGCGGCGTGACGCCGTTGACCGTGACCACCATGTAGTCCACGGGCGTCACCTGGAAGCTGTCCGCCGGTTCGCCGCGCTCCACCGCGAGCTGCTCCGCGCTGCCGATATCCAGCGTAAAGGCGATCAGGTTGGTGCGCGTAAAGACGGCGCGCCCGCCGATGGGGGTGACGATAAAGACGTCGCCCTTGTCCACGGCCCCGCGCACCTGGACGACATCATAGCCGTCGTCGCCTTCCAGGGTGTCGGAGTTGTCGCCGTTGTTCCAGACCAGGTGGTCATCGCCGGGACCGCCGCTCATGGCGTCGTCGCCCTTGAAGCCCACCAGGGTATCGTCGCCGGGGCCGCCTTGCAGCGTGTCGGCGAGCAGCGTGCCGGTGATCACGTCGTTGCCGCCGCGCCCCAGCAGGATGACCGCGGTGAGCGCGGGGAAGTCCGGGGTGAGCACGCCGCCGGCGTCGATGGTGTTATCGCCGGGGCCGCCTTCCACGTGCAGATGGGCGAGCGTCGCGCACTCGACCGCGGCGTCGCCGGGGAGCGCGGCGTTGACTTCCACCAGCCCGTCAACACAGGCGATGACCACCGCGTCGCCCGCGTCGCTGACCACGGTGAGCGTGTCGCCGTCGACCGTGGTGGTCAACGCGGCGAGCGCCGATTGCGGCAGCAGCCACAGTAGACCGATGAGCAGCGTGCCCGCGAGCCAGAGTGCGCGGCGCGCTGCCTGATGACGACATTGCATAGAATCCTCCTGAACCTGAACCGGGAAGGTATGAACTGAGGCCGCGATCTTGGGTAACGGCTGGGCAAGTCGTTGCGGGCGGGCAAGACCTCCGTTCGGCAAATGGGATAGGAGAAGGCAGCGGCGCTAGGGAGCGATGGGGTCGGGGAAGCCGGACTATCATAAGTCGGCGGGCCGCGCCTGTCAACCGCCGCGCGCAGGCCGAGAAAAGCCAGAAAGAAGGGGGAATGGGTAGGTGCGGTTTTCCAACCGCACGCACGCCGCTGACGGTTGTCATGCCACCGGGACCCTGCGCGCCCAGGGGCGGGAACCCACCGGCTGCGGCTCAGGGTGACAATCCCGCCGAACCCCTTTCCCTTCTGCCTTGGCGTGCCTTGCGGCTTTGCGTGGGATCTCTACTCTGCCAGAGGCAAGCGGTAATGCTGCATGGGGCGACCGTAGAGGGTGAAAGTGCGGTGATGCGTGAAGCCGTGGCGCTCATAGAAGCGCTGCGCGCCGAGGTTGGCCGCGTCCACGGTGACGTCGAGGGTGGCGATGCCGCGGGCGCGGCAGGCGTCGACGAGCGCGGCGAGCAGCTCCGCGCCGATGCCCTGGCCGCGGCGGTCGGGCGCGACCATGATGGAGAGCAGCTCGGCGGGCGCGGGACCGGCTTCCCCGCTCACCAGCAGCGGATAGAGGACAGTCTGTGCGCTGCGGATGAGCAGGCCGGGCTGCCGCGCATACTGCGCCAGCAGCGGCGGCAGGAGTAGCCCCAGGCGCGTGGTCCCGATCTCCACAAAAAGACGGCCCACGCCGGTGGTCGCGCTGATAAAGCCGGTGAGG
>CAYJQA010000393.1:0-5711 GCA_964372065.1 uncultured Litorilinea sp. | reverse complement strand
GCTACGACGAATCGCCGCGGACACCACGCGCACCGCCTCGGTCTGCCCCACCACCCGCTTGTGGAGTTCCTCCTCCATGCGGATGAGCTTGGCCCGTTCGCCTTCCAGTAGGCGTGAGACGGGCACGCCCGTCCACTTGCTGACTACGGCGGCGATCTCCTCGGCGTCCACCTCTTCTTTGAGCAGCGCGCCCTTGGCCTGGAGCGTCCTGACGCGCTCCTCGGCCACGCTCAACTCGCTCTCCAACTGGCGCATGGTCCCATAGCGCAGTTCGGCGGCCCTTTGCAGATCATACGCCCGCTCGGCCTGCTCAATCTGAACGCGCACTTGGTCGATGCGCGCCTTCAGTTCGCGCACCTTGGTGATGGTCTCGCGCTCCACTTGCCAGCGCGCCGTAATCTCGGCGCTGCGTTCCTTCAGTTCGGCCAGATCCTTTTCCAATTCCTGCAGCCGCAGATGGCTGGCCTCGTCCTTCTCTTTCTTGAGGGCCTCGCGCTCGATCTCCAACTGCATGATCTGGCGGTCCACCACATCCAGCTCTTGCGGCTTGGAATCAATCTGCATCCGCAAGCGGCTCGCCGACTCGTCCACCAGGTCAATCGCCTTGTCGGGCAGGAAGCGATCGGTGATATAGCGGTGGCTGAGCGTCGCCGCGGCGATGACCGCGCCGTCCGTGATGCGCACGCCGTGATGGACCTCGTACCGTTCCTTGAGGCCGCGCAAAATGCTGATCGTGTCTTCCACGGTCGGCTCGTTCACCATCACGGGCTGGAAACGCCGCTCCAGCGCCGCGTCCTTCTCGATGTGCTTGCGGTATTCGTCGAGCGTGGTCGCGCCGATGGCGTGTAGCTCGCCACGCGCCAGCATGGGCTTGAGCATGTTGGAGGCATCCATGCTGCCTTCCGCCGAGCCTGCGCCGACGATGGTGTGCATCTCGTCAATAAACAGGATGATCTTGCCCTGGGAATCGGTAACTTCCTTGAGCACGGCCTTGAGCCGTTCCTCAAACTCGCCACGATACTTGCTGCCCGCGACCATCGCGGCCAAGTCCAGACCCACCAGACGCTTGTCGCGCAGACTGGTGGGCACATCGCCGTTGACGATGCGCTGCGCCAGCCCCTCCACAATGGCCGTTTTACCCACACCCGGCTCGCCGATCAAGACGGGGTTGTTCTTGGTGCGCCGGCTGAGAATCTGCACCACGCGGCGCACTTCCTCGTCGCGGCCGATGACCGGGTCCAGCTTGCCCTTGCGCGCATCCGCCGTCAGGTCGCGGCCATACTTGGCGAGCGCCTCGTACTGCGCTTCCGGCGTATCGCTGGTCACGCGTTGGCGACCGCGAATTTGGGCCAGCGCCTGCAAGATGGCGTTGTAGTCGATCCCGTGGCGCGCCAGCACGTCCCGCACCTTGCCGGTCATGGACGCCATCGCCATGAGGATGTGCTCGGTGGAGACGAACTCGTCCTTCATATTGCCCGCGATCTGCTCCGCCTCGCGCAGCAGGCCGTTCGATTCGCGGCTCATCCCGGTTTGGGCCGTCGCGCCCGTAATCTGGGCCTTGGCGGCCAGCAATTGCTCTACGCTCTGCTGCACCGCGGCCTGGTCCACGCCGATCCGGCTGATAATGGACGGCACGACTCCGCCCTTTTGGCGCATAAGCGCCAAGAGCAGGTGCTCCGGGTCAATCGACGTATGCCCGCTTTGTTCCGCTAGACTTTGCGCGTCCAGGACCGCCGCCTGGGCTTTCTGTGTATATTTGTCAAATCGCATAGGTACCCTCACTCCTCCCTGCGCTGGACCGTAACCCACGGACGCAGATGTCGCTCTGTGCGCACCGCGTCATTATGTATAGACGCAGAAATGTCACTTTTGTTGCGTATTGTACACTTCCAGCATTGGAAATGTGCTATCACCCTGTTAGCGTCCTGTTAGCGCCTCGTCTACATTTGGCGATCGGTGCTACACCAGATGCTGCGCTACACCTACGACACATGATCGATCATCCCGTACCACAGTGGCGCTACACTGGACGCAACATCTGATCGTCCACCGCGCTGCGACCGCATCGGCACGCCGGCCAAGCAGCTCCGGCAGAGGATTCCCCATCTATGGCGCATTATCTCCCGACGAAGCTACGCCGGCTGTACCAGCGGGCACACGATGTCATTGCCGGTCGCCCGATGTCGCAGCACGGCCAGGCCTTCGCCGAGTATGCCCTCCTGCTTGCGGTGCTGGTGTTGGCCATGATCGGCGTGCTAATGAGCTTCGGCCAGAGTGTCGGCCAGTTCATGCTGGATGCCGCCTGCTACGTCGGGCTGGGCGGCGGCTGTTAGCCGTCGCCGGGCTAGGCCGCGCCGTCGGCGCGCCGCAGCTTGCGCAGATCCTCAAACAAGCGTTTCTCGTCGGCGCTCAGGTCGACCGGCAGCGTCACATCCATCACGGCAAATAGGTCGCCGCGTTGATCCGGGCGTTTCAGGTCCGGCATGCCCAGCCCGCGCAGCCGGAACGTGCGCCCGTTCTGCGTCCCCGCGGGGATGCGCAGCGCGACCGCGCCGTCCAGCGTCGGCACCTGGACTTCGCCGCCCAACAGCGCCGTGTAAAGGTCCAGCGGCGTCTTGACGCGCAGGTCGTTGCCGTCACGCGTGAAGCGACCGTCGTCGGCCACGTGGATGTGCAAGATGACGTCACCGCCGTTCACTCCGCCGCGCATCCGCACGCGCGACCCGGTTCTTACCCCGCGCGGGATGTTCACTTCCAGGCGCGTGCCGCCTTCGGTCTGGAGCATGCGCGTCGCGCCGTGATAGGCTTCGTCCAGCGTGACTTCGACCTGCACTTCCGGCGCGGGCGCGACGGTGCCGCGTCCCGGCTGCGGGTCGAACTCGAAGCCGTGCCGTGGCCCGCCCCGGGTGCGGTACTGGCCGCCCGCCGGCCGTCCCCCCGCCCCTGCGCCAAAAAGCGCATCGAAGAACGAAGAGAAGCCCCCCGCCCCACCGCCGGCCCCGCCAAACATCTGCTCAAACTCCTCCGGCGTCACCGTGCGGTATTGGCTGCCGCCACGGCCACCGCTGCCGCCGCCTGCGCTGGTCCAGCCGCCCCAGTCGAAGCCTTCCGGACGGCCACCGCCCGCCGCATACTGCTCCCACTGCGCGCCGAAGCGGTCGTACTTGCTCCGCTTCTCCGCGTCGGAGAGCACCGTATACGCCTCGTTGATCTCCTTAAACTTGGCCTCGGCGGTCTTGTCGCCGGGGTTCTTGTCCGGATGGTACTGCTGGGCCAGCTTGCGGAAGGCGCGCTTGATTTCTTTCTCATCGGCGTTTCGCGGCACGCCGAGAATCTGATAATAGTCCTTATAGTCCATCGCGTTCGTCCATTTTCTACCTGGCCGTCTACTCGCGCACCAGCACGCGCGCGGGGCGCAGCAGCCGGTCGCCTTCTACATAGCCCGTCCGGATCACCTGGGCCACATGGCCGCTTGACGTTTCCCCATCTTGCACCCGACCCACGGCCTCGTGCAAGTTCGGATCAAAGGGCTTGCCCAGCGCATCCAGCGGCACAACACCATAGGTGCGCAGCGTCGCCAGAAATGCCTGATAGGTCACGCCGATGTTCCGCACATACTCCTGCGCCTGTTCGCCCGTCAGCTCTGCGCCGTGCTGCAGCGCCATTTCCAGATGGTCCGCCAGCGGTAGCATGTCGGTCAAGATCGCATGACGTGCGGCGGTGGTTTCCGTCTCAAAGCGTAGTTCCCACCGTTTACGCAGCGCGTCGACTTCGGCCTGGAGCTGCTCATAGCGCCGCCGCCAGCTTTGCTCCTCGGCGTCCGGCTGCGCCGCTTGGTCCTGCTGTTGGAGCGCGGCGCGCGTCCAGACTAGCTCCGCTTCCACCTGCTTTAGATCGGCGCTTTGGCGCTGGAGCGCCTCGTTCTTGATCGCCAATTCCTGGCGCACCTCGGCCAAATTCTTGGCCTGCGCCACCGAATCGCGCCGGCTCGCGTCTAGGTCGCGGGTCTGCTGCTCATAGGCCGCGGCCAGTTGTTGATACGCTTGCGCCAGTTGTTGCACGTCCTCCATGCTGACGCGCCCCCCCGTCCCCGGTTGGGGCATGTTAGCCGCCCGTCGCCGGCCATACGGGTCATAGAAATAAGGCATCGCCTCGCCTCCGCTCTAGCAAGCGGGCGGAGCTTCCGCCCCGCCCGCCATTCCATTCAACTATCCGTCTACCAATCCGGCGTGTTGGGCCGTGCTCGCCTAGACCTGGCGATATTCGCCCTCGACGACGTCGTCGCCCTCGCCGCTGCTGCCCTGGGCCGGGCCGCCCGGCTGCGGTCCGCCGTCGCCGCCCTGCTGATAGACCTGCTGCGTCAGCGCGTGGCTGGCCTGTTGCAGCTTCTCGGTCAACTCGCGAATCTTGTCCAACTCGTTGGCGTTCATGGCCGCCTTGAGATCTTCGATAATGTTCTCGATCTGCCCGCGGTCCGTGACGGGAACCTTGTCGCCCAAGTCCTTGAGCGATTTCTCGGTCACATAGACCAAGTTGTCCGCCGTGTTGCGCGCCTCGGCCAGATCGCGCTGGGCCTTGTCTTCCGCCTCGTGGCTCTTGGCCTCGCGCACCAGCTTCTCCACCTCGTCCTTGGACAAGTTCGTCGAAGCCGTGATCTTGACGCTCTGCTCCTTGCTCGTGGCCTTGTCCTTGGCGACGACGTGCAAGATGCCGTTGGCGTCGATGTCGAAGGTCACCTCGACCTGCGGCACACCGCGCGGGGCCGCGGGAATCCCGTCCAGCCGGAAATTGCCCAGGGTCTTGTTGTCACGGGCCATGGGCCGTTCACCCTGCAGAATGTGGATGTCCACTGCCGTTTGGCTGTCCGCCGCCGTGCTAAAGACCTCGGTCTTTTTGGTCGGAATGGTCGTATTGCGCGGGATCAGCACAGTCATCACGCTGCCCAGCGTCTCCAGCCCCAAGCTCAGGGGCGTCACGTCCAGCAGCAGCAGGTCGCTGACCTCGCCGCCCAAGACGCCGGCCTGCAGCGCCGCGCCCACCGCCACCACCTCGTCGGGATTGACGCCCTTATGCGGCTCCTTGCCCGACAGTTGGCGCACCAAGTCCTGGACCATGGGCATCCGGGTAGAACCACCCACCAGCACCACTTCGTCCAAGTCCTGCGCCTTCAACCCGGCATCCTTCAACGCGCTCATAAAGGGCTGCTTGCAGCGTTCGACCAAGTCCGCCGTCAACTGCTCGAACTTGGCGCGGGTCAAAGTCAACGCCAGATGCTTCGGGCCGGTGCTGTCCGCCGTGATGTAGGGCAGGTTGATTTCCGTCTGCGGCGTGGACGAAAGCTCAATCTTGGCCTTCTCCGCCGCCTCGCGCAACCGCTGTAGCGCCTGGCGGTCTTGGCTCAGGTCGATGCCCTGCTCTTTCTTGAACTCCTCGAAGAGCCAATGCACAATGCGCTCATCCCAGTCGTCGCCGCCCAAATGGGTGTCGCCGTTGGTGGATTTCACCTCGATGACGCCGTCGCCCACTTCCAGCACCGACACGTCAAACGTGCCGCCGCCCAGGTCGAAGACCAGAATGGTCTCGTCGTTCTTCTTGTCCAGCCCATAGGCCACAGCCGCCGCGGTCGGCTCGTTGATGATGCGCAGCACTTCCAAACCGGCTACTTGACCGGCGTCCTTGGTCGCCAGGCGCTGGGAGTCGTTGAAGTAGGC
>CAYJQA010000392.1:0-5714 GCA_964372065.1 uncultured Litorilinea sp. | reverse complement strand
TCGTTGGCGCGATAGCGTTCGGTGCGGGTGGCGGCGTCCACCTGCTCGATGTTGAGCGTGACACCCACCTCCGCCCACATCTGCTGCACCGCGGTCAGCAGCGCGGCGTCGTCGGCGTTGCCGGAGATCGCCAGACAGGTGACCTCAAAGCCATCGGCGAAGCCTGCATCGGCCAACAGTTCCTTGGCCTTGTCCACGTTGTACGGGTACATCTCCTGCTCCGCAAACAGCGGCGTCGTGGAGGACATGTACGAGCGCGACGGCGTGCCGACGCCAAAGGTCACCAGTTGGATCACGGCATCTTTGTCGGTGGCGTAGTTCAGCGCCTGGCGCACGCGCACATCCGACAGCGGGTTAGCGGTCCCATCCAACAGTTCGGGCCGCCCGTTGATGAGCAAGCTGCTGACCTTGGTGGAGGGGAACAACTGCATGTCGATGTTGGCGTCGGCCTTGAGTTCGGCCACGCGGCTCAGCGGGATAAACTCGGCGGCGTCGATCTCGCCCGCTTGCAGCTTGAGGATGCGCGTGGCGTCTTCGGGGATGACCTCAAAGCGCACGCTGTCCAGATAGGGCAGTTGCACGCCGTCGGCGTCCACCTGCCAGTAATAGGGGTTGCGCTCCATCACCATGTGCGACCCCCGCACCCACTCGGTCAGCAGGAAGGGGCCGGAGCCGACCGGCTTTTCGGCAAAGGCTTGGGCCTTTTCCGCATCGGTTGCGCCGGCGGCGGCCTCAAAGAGCGCCTGCGGCATGATCGCGCTGTTGAACATCGCCAGCGCCGCCGGGATGGATGGGTCCTGGCGGTTCAGTTTCAGCACGACTTGGTTGTCGCCCACGGCCTCGACCGCGGCGACCGATTCCAGCGAGAAGCTCCAGATCCCGTTTTCCGGGTTGCGGGCACGGTCCAGCGACCAGATTACATCGGCGGGGGTGATCGGCGAGCCGTCGGCAAACTTGATGCCGTCGCGCAGCGTCACCGTATAGGAAAGCCCGTCGGCCGCGGCTTCATAGCCCGTAGCCAACATGGGTTCGACCCCGGTGCCGTCCTTCGTGGATTGCAGCAGGGTGTCATACAGGCTGTTCAGGATCCAGATGTCCAGGTTGGCGTCGTTCAACACCGGGTCCAGGAACAGCGAATCGGCATAGCGCCCAAAGGTGATGCTCCCGCCGGACTTGGTCGCCGCGGCAGGCTGGGCGGCGGTTTCGGCGGCAGGTTCGCCGGCGGGGGCCGCCGCCGGCGCGGCGCATGCCGTCATCAGGAACGACAGCACCAAGACCAGACTCAACGCCAAACGCAGCGATGAGGGACGAAGACGTGGTAGACGCATCTTGGGTTCTCCTTTGCTCAAATCAGAGCGTGGTCAAAGCCGGCGCACAGCACGCAAAACACGGCATCCGGCCCATCACAAAACGGGCGGCACAACACAACGGGCAAACCATCCCTCGGCTTGATTGACGCAGTTGCCCTCCTTTGCGGGTGGATGGGGCAGGCCGTCGAGTCCATTGGGGGAGACCCGGCGCCCGGCCAGGGCTTAACGTCGGATAGCAACGGCTTTATGACGCCGCGCTGGGTTCCTCTACTGCGAGCAGCCGGCGAATCCGCTCATAGGCGTTAGCGTCCGGCGTGTGCAAGTATTCGATTAACGGAAAATCGGGCGGCAGATCGCCGCGGAGGCGGTCAATCGCTTCTTCGGACCCGCTGGCATAGATGATGGCCTGGACCGCGCGGCGCATGGCTTGCAGACACGGCAAGTCGGTCGCCAGACAGACGGTGGGTTCTTCACCCGGCGGGCGGACCGCCGCGATGCCCTGGAGCAAGGTGTTGACGAACTCCGGAAAGCGCGACACCACGCCGATCCGTGTGTCCGGGGGCAGGGCGGCGATGGCCTGGCGCGCCGAAGGTCGCAGCGTAAACCCGATGCCCAAGATGGGCTGCTCCGCGTCCAGCCCCCCGGCGCGCAGCGCCTCGCGCAACATCTGAATTTGATGCAGGGGGACCAGCAGCGCTTCGGCCCGCCCCAGGTCGGCCCGCGCGTGCGCCGCTGGGTTCCGCAACATGTCAAAGGTCACCGGCTCCACCACCACCTGTTCGCGGGCCAACGCGCGTTCCATATCGTCGGCATAGACCTGCAACGCGGCGGGAAATAGGCCGACCATGACCAAGTAACGGTTGGCAAAGAGGCTGTTGGAGTCGGTCAGCAGCGCCACAAAGGTCTGGCGGATCTCCTCTTCCATATATCCGGCGTGGCGGGCCTCGACCACCGTACGGCGCAGCATCCGGCGCATCTGCAACGCGCTGTTGGGGACCGGGGCCTCGGCGATCTGCACGGCGAACTCTGCCACATACGTCCCCAGGCCGGGCCGCATCTCGATCAGCCCCAGTTGTTTCAACTCCTGATAGGCCTGGGTAATGGTCATCGGCGCCACGTTCAGTTCTTGCGCCAACTCGCGAATGGAGGGCAACTGCGCGCCAAACGGCAGCCGTCCGGAAACGATGCCAAATTGGATCTGTCCCACGATCTGGGTATAGATCGGCACGACCAGGTCCCGATCAATCTCAATATGCATGGCAACCCACGGTGGAGGGACAGCTCTGTCCCGGCCTGACAGTAATGCGGAGGAAACACATGCGCTGCGGTGCAGGACGCCAACGTCGCCGGTGACGTTTGACGTCTCGCTGTTCTAGTGATCTAGAACAGCAGGACATAGAGTAACCACAACCCGGCGATTTGTCAACTCCCGAAAAACGTTCACATCCAACCAAACAGGGCCGCCCACCCGGACGACCCCGTATCACCCTATGTCGTTTGTGCGCGTAGCGTGCGCCCCGCGCGCCGCCTATGGCAGCGACGGCTTGCTCAGCGGCGCGGTGATGGTCGCCAGGTCCAGCGGCTGCGCGCTGATGAGTGTGGCCGGGCCGCGCCGGATCACGCCGCCCGCCAGGATGCGCGCCCGCAGCCCGCCGCGTCTGCGCAGGAAGGCGTGCGCGCCGGGCGCGAGCGCGGCGCCCATCCACGCACAGGGGCTGCACGGCCTGGCCCCCAAGCAGCGCACGCGGTCGTCGCCAAAATCCAACGCGAACTCGTGGCCGATGAGTTGGTTGAGGGTAACTCCCTCGGTCACGATGTTGCGCCGGGTCAGGATAGGCGACAGGCCGCTCAACCCCAGTTCGGCCAGGAGCGCGGCCCACACCTCGATCGCCACGAATGTCACCTGCGCCTCATAGTGGGCGGGCACGCCAAAGTAGCGGTCGCCCACCAGCCCGCGCCCGGTGCGGGCCTCGATCTCGGCCACGTCCATAGTGGGGTGGTCGCCGGGGCCATCCTTGGGCCGGCCAAAGTAGTTGTGGCCGGGCGAGATGAAGATATGGCGGATGGTGATCGGATAGCGGTATGTCATGCAGCAGTTTGGGTTTCCGGCGTCGCCGCGAGCCAGGCGCGCAACTGCTCGATCTGGGCGAGCACGGCGCGGCGGCTGGTCCCGCCTTCGGCGTCGCGGCGCTCCACGCTTTCTTCGAACTCCCACACGCGCGCCACGTCGGCCTCAAAGGCGGGGTGGAGGGTGCGCAGCTCCGCCAGCGTCAGGCTGGAGAGCGCGACGCCGCGCTGCTCGGCCAACTGCACCGCGGCCCCGGCTACATGGTGCGTGGTGCGGAAGGGGACGCCTCTCCGCACCAGATAGTCGGCCAGATCGGTGGCTAACATCTCCGGGACCAACGCCGCGTGCAGCCGCTGGACGTTGGGCGTCAGCGTAGAGATCACGCCGGTCGCGATCTGCAGCGACCCGCTGAGCGTGTCGACCGCATCGAACAGCGGCTCTTTGTCTTCTTGCAAGTCTTTGTTGTAGGTGCTGGGCAGCCCTTTGAGCGTGACGAGCAGCCCGGTCAGGTCGCCGATGACGCGGCCGCTCTTGCCGCGCAATAGCTCCAGCGCGTCCGGGTTCTTCTTTTGCGGCATGAGGCTGCTGCCGGTGCTGTAGGCGTCGGCCAACGTGACAAAGCCAAACTCGCGGCTGCTGTAGATGACCAGGTCTTCGCCCAAGCGGCTGAGATGGATCATGGTCAGGCCGGCCCAAAACAGGAACTCGGCGATGAAGTCGCGGTCGCTCACGCCGTCCAGGCTGTTGGGCGTGACGCCGGCGAAGCCCAGGTCGGCGGCGAGCGCGGCGCGGTCGATGGCGAAGGGGTTGCCGGCCAGCGCGCCGCTGCCCAGCGGCAATTGGTTGACGCGTCCGCTCAAGTCGGCCAGCCGGGCGGCGTCGCGCTGCCAGGCCCAGGCGTGGTTGAGCAGCCAGTGGCTCCAGCGCACGGGCTGGGCGGGCTGGAGATGGGTGTAGCCGGGCATGAGCAGATCCAACTCGGCGGCGGCGCGCTCTACGGTAACGCCGATGAGTTGGCGCAGATAGCCCTGGAGCGCGGCGATCTCGTCGCGCAGCCACAGCCGCACATCGGTGGCGATCTGGTCGTTGCGGCTGCGGCCCGTGTGCAGCTTGCCGCCGGTCGCGCCGATCAGCTCGGTCAGCCGCCGCTCGTTGGCGGTGTGGATGTCTTCGTCGCCGGGCTGGACGGTGAAGGTTCCCGCGGCCCATTCGGCGGCGACCTGCGCCAGCCCGTCCACGATCTGGGCGGCTTCGGCGTCGGTGAGGATGCCGGCGCGGGCCAGACTGCGGGCATAGGCTTGGCTGCCGGTCAGGTCGGCTTGCCACAGCCGCCGGTCAAAGCCGATGGAGTCTTGGAACTGCTGCATCAAGGGGTCGGTCGCGCCGGTAAAGCGGCCTCCCCACAGTTTGCCGGTCATGGTGTGATCCTTACAGCTAGAGGGTTAGGAGATCGCCCTTTCCACGGCGGGCGGGGCCGGGGCGTGGAGGGGCTGGTAGGTAGCCAGGGGACGATAGAGCCGGATGTGACCATAACGGGCCTGCACCCACGCCAGCGTGCAGAGACAGCCGAGCAGAATGGCGGCGATGCCGATTAGACCCGCCTCCGGCCCAAACGCGCCGCCCGTCCACACCGGCGGGCCGTTCTGTTCGATGACCAGCACGCGCGCGCTGTCAAAGACGTTGCCGCTGACGGGGAAGCCGTAGACGCTGCCCTGAACCAGATTCCAGGTGATGTGGACGCCGATCGGCAGTCCCAGCCGCCCGGTGAGGACCGCGCCCAGCCCCAAGAACAGCCCCGCCAGCATGAGGTAGAGGATGCTGAGCCACGTTGCGTTGGGGTTGAAGATGTGGAGCAGGCCAAAGAGCGACGACGAAATGATCCAACTAACCAGGACGGCGGTATGCGGGGCAAAGGGCGCGCCGCAAAAGCCTTCGGACAGATTCCGCAGTTGATAGCCGCGCGCCAGCAGTTCTTCGGTGATGCCCACCACCAGAAAGACCGCCAGCGGCCCCAGGATCGCGATGGCGAACGGCGTGTCGTGCGGCGTCACATCCCAGACGTCGCGGACCCGGACCCAGCCCGCGGCGTATTCCACGCCAAAGACAAAGGACATGAGCAGCGTTCCCAGGCCCAGCCCAAAGGCCAGGTCGCTCCACCAGGCGCGGTCAAACTGGAACCCCAGGTCACACCAGGCGCGCCGGTCCACGAAGCGCACGATCAGCCATGTGCTCAGGAGGATCGCCGTGAGTTTGAGACCTTGCAGCGCCAGCCGTTCGCTGATGGGCGCGAGCGTGGGCAGCCATGCGGCGATGGCGCGGGCCACCGGTACACCTAC
>CAYJQA010000391.1:4751-5716 GCA_964372065.1 uncultured Litorilinea sp. | reverse complement strand
CTCCTGCAAGCTCGCAATCGCCTTGCCCCCGCCGTGAACGATGACCGGCAGATGCCCTTCGCGTTGGACCGCGGCCACCGCCAACGCAAAGCCATCCAAAAAGGCCGGGTCGTCCAACTCATTGCCGCCCACCTTGATCACAACAATATACTGCGCCGGGGCTGCGGTTGCTTCGTCGGCGGCTTCCACGTGCGTCTCCATACGTTTCTCTTTTCCTTGTCGCCTTACTCGGCGTACCCCGGTTGAATGGCCTGCGCCTCACCGTAGACATTTCATGCCGGCGAATCGCGAAACCTTAGGGCTCCGGCACAGTCCCCATGCGCGCCGCAACTAGCGCGGCCATCGCCGCCGCCTCGTCATCCCCGCGGGCGTGCAGCCCGTCCACCACCCCGGCCTGATTCTGCGCCGGTTGGTTCTGGCTGACCTTCCACTTCCCCACCAGCCGGGTAATCACCATCTCGATCCCGACCGTCGCGGCGATTAACTTCTCCGTGTAATCATGCGGCGCATCGGCCACCGCCCACCGCGCCGCAAACGGGGCCTCGCCGTGGTCGGTCAGCGCCTCCATCTGCGCCCGCAGCCACACCGGATCGTCCACCACACGCAGACGGCCATAGGCGTGCGCCACCACATAGTTCCACGTCGGCACGACCTTGCCCGTCGCCTGCTTGGTGGCATACCACGACGGCGTAATGTAGCTGTCCGGCCCCTGGAACACGACCAGGGCATCGACGTCGGTCGCCAGGTCGCGCCACATGGGGTTGGCGCGCGCGACATGCCCGCGCAGCGTACCATAGGGGGCCGGTTCCGCCCTCACCACCAGCGGGATATGATTGGCGTTCAGCCCGCCCGCCGAGAGCGTGACCATGGTTGCCAGCGGCCGCGCCCGCATGAGTTCATGCAGCACCTCAATGTGCGGCTCGTCAAAGTGCTTGGGAAGATACATGGCCCGTCCCGTCGTTACC
>CAYJQA010000391.1:0-4741 GCA_964372065.1 uncultured Litorilinea sp. | reverse complement strand
GGGCGCCGCCGCGACGCCTCCCCTCTCGCCCCTGCACCAGAGGGGGATGCTGCGTCCCACTCAGCATGACAGACTCCCCCTCTTCCGCCTTTTGCGTCTTGGCGTCTTGGCGTGAGATTCTCTCAGAGCAGCCCTGCGGTCTCGTCCAGCCCAACCGCGATGTTAAAGCTCTGGATCGCCTGCCCGCTCGCGCCCTTGATCAAATTGTCCAGCGTCGCCACGATGATATACTCCGGCCCGTTGGGCTGCGTGGGGTCCGCCGGCGTGATGCTGATCGCGCAGCGGTTGGTGTTGACCGTGTGGCGCAGCGTCGCCAACTGCCCGGCAGGCAGCACATGGACAAACGGCTCGCCCGCATAGGTCTCGGCATAGAGGTCGCGGACTTGCTGCTCGGTCACGCCCGCGGGCACACTCACATACATAGTGCTCAAGATGCCCCGGTTCACCGGCAGCAGGTGCGGCGAAAAGATGAAGCGGTGCGTATGCTGCCCGTTGACGTGGTTCAACACCTGCTCCATCTCGGCGATGTGGCGGTGGCGAATGCCGATGTTGTACGGGCTGAGGTTGTCGTTGACCTCCACAAAGCTGTACATGAGCTTGGTCTGCCGCCCCGCGCCGCTCACCCCGCTCTTGGAATCCACGATCACGGTATCGCTCAGCCAGCCCGCCTTGGCCAGCGGATACAGTCCCAAGTTGACGCTGGTGGGATAGCAGCCGGGGTTGGCGATCAGCCGCGCGCCCTTGATCTGGGCGCGGTTCACCTCGCACAGCCCATAGACGAACTGGCTCATCAGGTCCGGCGCGGTGTGGGCCACGCCGTACCAGCGTTCATACTCGGCCGCGCTGGTCAACCGAAAATCGGCGCTCAGGTCGATCACCTGCACGCCCGTCGCCTGAAACGCCCGCACCGGCTCAATCGACGCCGCATGGGGCAGGCACAAAAAGACGACATCCACCTCCGCCGACCGCTGCATCGCCTCTTCCAGGCTGATCAGCGGATAGTCAAAGGGTACAGCATGGACATCGCTAAATCGCTTGCCCACACTGTTCTCGCTCGTCAACCAGCCCACCTCCATCTGTGGGTGGCGGTGGATCAACTGCACCAACTCCAGCCCTGTATAGCCGGTGGCCCCGGCAATCCCCGCTTTGTACATGGCGAAATTCTCCTGCTTGTGCCACGGCAGACGGTCCCCCGCCGCGGCCTTGCCATTTGATCCCACAGCAGCGACCCAATAAAAAAAGCTCTCCAATCTGGAGAGCCGGTGCGTCTAACCTCACCCTACGCCATGCGCGCGTCAACCCCAGATCAGTGTCCGTTAGTGGTGGCGTCGCGCCTGGAGCGTAGCTTGCAGACAAACAGGGTGCACGGGTTCATAGTAGACAGAAGTCTAGCATGTGGGGGGGCGGGTGTCAACATCGCGGAAGAATGGATGCATTTCGCGTCATAGGACGGCCAATCCGCTTCCCTGCGGACCGCACCTTAGGTTTCGCCCTCATGCTGTCGTGACCCTCCCGCAGTGTGCTATGATTGCGCCCAGGAAGGGGATCGCAGTACACGCCAGATTGTCCGTTTGTGCCCTATCTCTGTTGGGCAGAAAAGGAGCGCTTTGATGGTTCAGCCGGCCCGAACTCGACACCGATACATCGTGACCGATGGCGATATTCTCAGCGGTGAACCGATCATTGAAGGCACACGAACCGCCGTGCGTGCGATCGTAGAGATCTGGCGGATGGGGGTTGCGGCGGAGGAGATTCCAAAGCGCCTTCCGCATCTCAGTTTGGCGCAAGTATTCGATGCGCTCAGCTACTATAGCGACCATCAGTCAGAGATCAACAGCCGGATCGAACAGAATCGCATCCCTGACGATAAAATCGATCCCCTTGTCCGCGAATAATGCATCGACTGTTCATCCCGCTATACCTCGACGAGGATGTAGACGTAATGGTAGCCGAGTTGCTGCGAGCGCGCGGGTTTGATGCGCTTACCACACGCGACGCGGGCCGTTTGGGACAGACGGATGCCGACCAACTGGCATTTGCTGTGCGCGAAGAGCGCACGTTTCTGACACACAATCGGGTTGACTTCGAACGGTTTGCCCAGGAGTATTTTGAAACGAAGCGAGAACACCACGGGATGATACTGGCCGTGCGCCGATCACCCCACGAAATCGTGCGTCGGTTGCTCATCATTTTGAATCAGGTAACCGCCGACGAAATGAAGAATCAGATTCGCTATATATAGCGGTGGATCAACGTGGGGCCTTTGTACCGCGCAGGTTTTGTGCGCACCCGATCCCTTCCGCCGCACGTCATCAAGGACAAGATCGATGTCAGAACCAAGCGCCGGCGTCACGCGGCTGATCCTCGTGCGTCACGGCGAAACCGAAAGCAATGTGAGCCAAGTTTGGCATGGCCGCCTGGACGCGCCGCTCACCCCGCGCGGGCGCGAGCAAGTGGTCGCCGTCGCCGCCCGCCTGGCCGCGCGGCAAGCCGAGCTACCGATCCACGCGTTCTACGTGTCACCTCTCCCACGCGCGCAGAGTACGGCCGCCGCGATTGCCGCGGCCATCGGCATGACGCCGCAGATCGACCCAGGTTTGCGTGAATTTGACCTGGGCGACTGGGAAGGCCGCACCTTTCGCGACCTGCGCGAGCAGGAGAACTTGTGGGGTCGCTGGGCCACGGACCCCGACTTTGCGCCGCCCAACGGCGAATCGCCGCGCAGCTTTGGCCGCCGCGCCGCTCAGGCGCTGATCCGTCTGGCCGACCGCCACCCGGAACAGACCGTCTTGGTCGTGACCCACGGCGGCTTTATCAGCAATGTCCTCGCCACCTGGCTGGGCAAGAGCGGCGGCGACTGGCGGGCCTTCGACCCGCACAACTGCGCCATCAGCATCGTCCGGCGCGACGGCGACGGCTGGCAGGGCGAGGTGATCAACGACGTGAGCCACCTGCCGCTGACGGCGCGGGTGGACTACACACCGGACTACTGACAAGAACGTCCGTTCCAGGTGTGCAGTGCACAGTCCTGTGTGCCGTGGCGACGCAAGGTGCAACTGCCGTTGCTTTACTATGTTAAATTAGTTGTTGAAGTTGCGTAACTTCCATGTTATTATTCGCACAAAGGCATTTACCGCGGTGGGAGTTTTTCCTCCCACCCTTTTTTTGTCAGAGGGTGTGGGTTCCGGGTGGCCGGGCGCAACTGTTTCACGTGAAACGCCGCGCCGGATTGTCACCGTGAAATTGTCACTGTGAAATGATTCCCGGGAAAGCGCCGTGTTAAAGCCGGAGCAAACCCACATAAAACTGGAACCAGGTGCGCGACAATTGTCGACGACGATGTCAGGCCGGCCCGGCCCAAGGCCCAATTCCGCCCCTCCAGTCATTGACTACGAGGGCAGCGGCTATCGGACCGATTTTTGGGAGGGACAGGGGCGCAACTACGAGGACGCTACCGAGCGGTTGGCGCTGCAACGCTTGCTACCGCCGCAGGGACGTCGAATCGCCGAGATCGGCGCTGGCTTTGGGCGGTTGGCCGATCTGTATCTGGGCTATGACCAAATCGTCCTCTTTGACTACAGCCGCACGCTGTTGCAGGAGGCGGTCACCCGCTGGGGAAGCGACCCGCGCTTTGTCTTTGTCGCCGGCAACCTCTATCAGTTGCCCCTGGCGCAAGGCAGCTTGGACGCGTTAGTGATGGTGCGGGTCATGCATCACTTGGCCGATGTGCAGCGCGCGCTGAGCGAGATTCATCGTGTGTTGCACCGTGACAGCGTCGCCGTGTTGGAATACGCCAACAAGCGTAACTTGAAGGCGATGGCGCGCTGGCTGTTGGGGCGGCAAGCATGGTCGCCCATGGACCCGACGCCGGTGGAATTTGTCAAACTCAACTTTGACTTCCACCCGGCCTGGATGTGGGACCAATTCACGCGCGCCCACTTGGTGGTGCACCGGCAATGGGCCGTTTCCCATTTTCGTGCGCCGCTGTTCAAACGCCTGGCCCCGGCCGCCTGGCTCGCGCGTGCAGATAGTTGGCTCTTTGATGCCGGCGGGCGCTACCCCCTCGCTCCCAGTGTCTTTGTGCAAGTGAATGCGTTTGGGCAAGATCCCGCCCCGTCGCCACAGATCAGCGACTTGGCGGACTTGTTTGCGTGTCCGGTCTGCCGTGGCGACCGGACCTTTGCTTGGGCAGGCGACGACCGATTGGAATGCCGCACCTGCCAAACCCAAGTTGCCCGCCGTGACGGGATTTGGGATTTCAAGGAAACGCTGACGTAGCGATTCCATGTATTTTGGTGTAAGCATCGTTGAGCGGGAGCACTCATGGCGAAGCAAAGACAATACGAAATGGACAATGATCTGGACATGGATCTGGATGCCGACTTCGAGGTGGAAAGCGAAGCCGGACAAGAACAAGATGTCTCGGTCAATGGCCTCCCCGAGACACCCCCGCGTGTCGTGGCCCTCAGTCCCGAGGCTGCACTCGAGCACTTGTTGACCTTGGGGCGCAGCCAAGGCTACGTTAGCTATGATGATGTCTTGCAGGTGCTGCCTGAGGCCGAAAACAATATGGACCAGTTGGAAGACACCTTCGCCTCGCTCTTTGAGCATGGCATCGAGGTCGGCCAATCGCGCGACGACGAGCCGAGCGAACCGGTCGAGACCGAAACCGAAATCGTCGAGGACGATTCATTCGACCTCAGCCAGATTGAGATTCACGACTCCATCAGCCTCTACCTAA
>CAYJQA010000390.1:351-5747 GCA_964372065.1 uncultured Litorilinea sp. | reverse complement strand
GATACGCCAGGCCGCGCTGCGCGGGTCAATCACCTCGTTGTGGCCCGGCATGTTGGGGTGCTGACTGATGAAAGTCACGCCCGGCTCCAGGCCGCGGATCACCGCGTCGTAGGCCGCTTCCGTGGGCGCGTCCGGCGGCGTGGGGCTGTAGAGCAGCGTGCCGCGCATGAAGTCCACCGGGGGCAGCCCGGCCGCGATCATCGCGTCCCGCAGCCGCCGATGGTGGTCCGCCGGACTCGGCATACCGCGGCCGGGAAGGAAGATCGGCACGCCGTAGTCCACGCCCAGCCGCAGATAGACATCGGCCAGCAGCGCCGTCGCGTTGGCCCCCATATGCGTGTCCAAATGCGTGATCCGCACGCCGGCCGCGGTCATACGCTCGATCTGGACGCGCAACTCGGCTTCGGCGGCGACCGGGTCGGCGTGCGCCTCGACCTCGGCCACGGTCGGCCAAAAACAGTACTTGGCATCGCACAGCCCGTCCGCAGGCGCGCGGCGCGCCAACGGTCCCCAGCGGTATTGGGGCCATTCGCTGGTCAGCGCCAGATGCACCCCCACGTCCAAATCGGGCCGCGCCGCGCAGAGTTGGATCATCTCCGCGGCCCACGGGCATGGCGTCATGACCGAGCCGCAGGTCAAGATGCCTGCGCTCGCCAGTTCCAGAAACGCCTGATTGGAGCCATGACACATGCCCAGGTCGTCCGCGTGGAAGATCACGACACGCGCGTCCGCCGCAAAGCCAAGCCGTTGCGCCAATGGAGTGCCCATATCGTCCCTCATTCGCCGGGTAAGGTGGGAAAGACTGAGGCTGGCCGCCGGTGCGCCTAGCGCCAGGTGAAGCTGCGGAGTTCGCTGGGCAGGCTCGCCGCTTCCAGCGCGTACTGATTGTTGACACCCGGCTTCACGCGCACCACCGACACCTGCCAGGCGTAAGTCGCCGTCTCGCCCGCGGCCGGGGCCAGATCGATCTCCAACCGGAAGCTGGTGGCCTTGGTCCAAATGCTGGGCACGCTGCGCGCCGAACCGCTGATGGGGTAGACCAGCAAGACATACCACTCGTTATCGGCCAGCACGTCCACGCTGATCCAGCGCAGCAGCGCGGCTTCAGTCAGCGCCACCGTCGCCTCGTTGGGCGGGCCGATCAGCCGCGGCTCGGCATAGACCGGCCCGGTCGCCGTGGACAGCGGCGGGGGCGTCACGCCTTCGGGCACGGGCGTCGGCTCCGTGGAAGCCAACACCTCGGCGGGCACTTCCGGGACGGGGATCAACAGCACATCGCCGGGCCGGATGAAATCGTTGTTGGTCAGGCTGTTGACGATCAGGATTTCTTCCACCGTGGAGCCAAAGCGCGCCGCGATGGAGACGATGGTGTCGCCCGCCTGCACCGTGTACTCAAAGCGCGACTGCACGGTGCCCGCGCCGCTGCTGCCTTGCTCGGCGCTGCGCTGCACGGGGATGATCAGTTCGTCGCCGGCGCGGATCAGCACGTCGGTCATGTTGTTCGCCGACTGGATCTCCTCCACCGTCACATTATACTGGGATGCGATCGCGAGGAGCGTCTCGCCCTCACGCACGCGATGCCGGATCACACCGTTCGCCGCCGCCGTGGGGATGGGCGTAGGGGTCAAGGGGATGACCGTCTCCGCGGCCACCGTCACGGTGACGGGGGCGGTGGGTGTCAGCATGGGGATATTCGTCGGCAGGATGGCGGCCACGTCGCCGTTCGTCGCGTCCTGGGGGCGCGGGCTGCTGGCGATGCGCCACCACACCACCAGCACGGCCAAGACGGCCAGTACCAGCAGCGCATCAATCCAGGATACCCGTTGCCTGCGTTTCTTCTGGATCCGCAGGTCATGGCCGCACATGAAACAACTGTCGGCGTCGCGAGCCACACGCGTCCCGCAGTTGGGACAGCGGCGTTCGGCGACGACTGGGGTGACATCTTGCCTTGCCATTGACGCAGATTATAGCATTGAACCAGGGAGGCAAGGAAAGTCGGATTTCCTTCAACAGAGCCATACGCCCTTAGGCAACCATGACAGCGCCCGCCGGGAGCCTCTGCGCGACGGCAGGCCGCCCGAAAACAACAACGGGCAGCCAATATGGCTGCCCGCGCAAGGGTCCATCCGCGATCACCGGGCCGCGCCCGGCGCACCGTCTATTCGTGCTGCTGCAACAGGTAGGCGACCAAGTTCGCCAGGTCGCCCTGACTGATGGTGTCAGCGTAGATCTGCGGCATGATGTTGGCCGGATACCCGTCGACCACCACCTCATTAGGCGTAAGGATACTGTGGTAGATGTAGAGCGCCGGGCTGACGCCGGCGCGGCGATTGGCCGCCGTGTCCGCAACATGAAACCAAGTCGGCCCGGTCATCGTCTGGTTCGGGTCGACCGAATGGCAGCCAATGCAGGCGTTAGCCAGCGCCACGGCCTCACCCTTGGACGGGTCCGCCGCCGCCAACGCCGCGGCGAAGTCTTCCGGCAGCCCGGCGGTTACTTCTTCCGGCGTTAGGTTGGCAAATTTCACCGGCTCCGGCGTGGGCGCAACGACCACTTCCTCGCTGGATTCCTTAGCGAACAACTGCGCGCCCAGTTGCGGCGAGATCAGTTCCGCGCTGGCATTCGGCGCACAGCCGGCCACGACGACGGCCACCCACAACACCATCAGCAACAAGCCAAACCGCCCTGGTTGCAAACGTGTATGCAAAGACTCCATGATTCCTCCAACGCATCCCGATCTGGTCGGGAGGGATAGCTGGTATTGGTGCGCTAGTGTAACACAGCGCCCAATGCGGGGCAATTTCATGGCTGTCTGCGCCTGAATTCACAAGCACGCGCGCCGGCCCCGCGTCCCATTGCGCCCGAACGCTTGCCGAATCGCCTGTTCCGCGCTATAGTGCCGCGGCCTGCGTACATCTCTCACTCTTTCCACGATAGGAGCGCACCATGTTCGCAAGACTTCGTCCCTGGATTGGCGTCGTGATCGGCGCGGCCATCGCCGTCGCCGTCTTGACGGCTGCTGACGGGATGCAGCCGGTGAAGCCCGTCCTCGCCCAAAGCCAGACCGATATCGTCACGGTCGCGGCCGGCGCGGCGCATTATATCCATTATCAAGGCCAGCTCTTCAACCCAAACACCGGCGCCCCGCTGGCGAACTTTGCGTTTAGCGCCGCCTTCCGGCTCTATGGCACGCTCAACAGCGACGGCAGCGGCGCTAATCAGTTGTGGGCCGAAAACAAGTCCATCACCACCAATGTGGATGGGCTGTTCAACACCAACATGGGCGACGCCGCGGGGTTCAACACCGGTATCTTTGACGGCCGCGAACTCTATCTGGCCGTGGCCGTCAACGGCGAGGAGTTGCGCCCCCTCCAGCGCATCACCTACGTGCCCTATGCCTTCTGGTCGCGCGACGCCGATCACCTGGACGGCTTCTCCTCCAACGATTTCGCCAAGATCGTCGCCTATGGCTTTGTGGATGACGACGGCGACAAGGAGAGTGGTCGCAACTTTGATAGTGACCGCGGGACCGTCGACGGCGACGAAGTCTATATCATCGACATTGACGATGTGGACTACGAGTATCGCGAGTACACCACCCTGGTCACGCCCGCCTGCGACCGCGCCGTCTTTGTCGGCACGGGCAGCAAGGATGGCGACCTCCTCGTCGATACTTGGGACCGCGACGGCAACCGCACCGAGTGTCGCTTCCAGTTCGTCACGCTGCGCCGGGAGGACTAACCATGCGGCTCATCCACCTTCGCCCGCGGCGGCGAAGTTCGCCGGACCGCCGCGCGCCGCTGCGCCTCGCGGCGGTCGCGCTCATCGCCCTGGCTGCCCTCCTGACCACCGGCGTCGCCCTGGCTCAGTCCTCGGCGGCCTATGACCTTGCCTGTCGCGGGGTGCTGGATGGCGGCGGCGGTCAACTGACCGCGCCCAGCGGCAATTTCGGCGTCGTGGGCGCGATCGGTCAGTCGCCGGCCGGCGAATCCCGCTCCCCCAACTACGGGGTGCGCGGCGGCTATGTCCAACCCGGGTCGCCGCCCGCCGCAGCAACCGTACCCACGGCCAGGATCGCGGTCGGGGACCAGATCGAGCGGAACTTGCTGCCCTTCTTGGGCCGGGTCGTGCGGACGGTGCGCGGCGGCTGTTGAGATCACCTGACCCGACAACCTCATCCATCTACCCCACCCACTAGAGAGGCTCAGACCCCTTGGGAGCGTCACCTGTTGTCGCCATTCTCGGCGCAAGCCATTCCGGGTTTGGACTGGCTGCCGACCTTGCCCGGCGCGGCCTTGCCGTGCGCCTCTTCGAGCTGCCGGAGTTCGCCGACGCACTGGCCCCGGTGACGGCGCGCGGCGGCATCGAGTTAACCGGCGTGCGCGGCGCGGGCTTTGCCCCGGTCCCCACGACGCTGGACCCCGGCGCAGCCCTGCAGGACGCCGCGCTGGTACTATGTACCGTCCCCGCCTACGGCCATGCGCGCATGGTGGCGGCCGTCGCGCCGTTCCTCAAGGACGGCGACCTGTTGGTCATGACCGGCGGCGCGCCCTTCTCGGCACTGGCCGCGGCCGCCCAACTGCGCGCCGGGGGCAAGGCAGGCGTCACAGTCGCCGAAACCGCCAACTTCATCTTTGCCTGCACCAAGACCGGCCCGGCGGCCGTCCATATCACCGGCTCCAAGCTCAGCCTGCCGGTAGCCGCGCTGCCCGCCGCGGCGACGCCCGCGGCGTTGGCCCGCCTCCGGACCATCTACCCCGAGCACGTCGCGGCCGAGAGTGTGTTGGCTACCAGCCTCAGCAATGTCAATCTCTCGCTGCACCCGGCCATGCTGCTCTGCAACGCCGGGCGCATCGAAACCTTTGGCGGCGGTTGGCCCTATTTCATCGAGGGGCTGACGCCATCGGTGGCGCGCTTGGTGGAGACGCTGGACGCCGAGCGCCTGGCGATCGCCGATCTCTTTGGCATGCCCCACATCACCAGCCTCCAGTGGTTGGCGCAAGCCTACGCCGACCGCGGTTTCACCGGCGTCAACCTGTATGAGGCGTTTCAGACCAGCCCGGTCTTTCAGAAGAGCGCCAGCCCGGCCACGCTGGCGCACCGCCACTTCCTGGAAGATGTCCCCTTCGGCCTGGTCCCCATGGCTTCGCTGGGCCAAAGCCTGGGGCTGCCCATGCGCGTGAGCCAGGGGGTTATCGACACCGCCGGTGCGCTTATGGGCCGTGACTTCATGCAGGAGGGCCGGACCGTCGCCGCGCTGGGCCTGGCGGGCATGGCCGCGGACGGCATCTTGCGCTACGTCACTGGCGGCTAACGCAGCCCAGCGCGCCTCTCCGTTACGCGCGAATGCGGGTTGCGTGATCACCCATCCCTGATTATCATTGCCTGCGTTGTCC
>CAYJQA010000390.1:0-341 GCA_964372065.1 uncultured Litorilinea sp. | reverse complement strand
GTCTTGGGGGTTTGCTTCATCCCCCAACATTTATTATAATTGGGTCTGTGTGCGGGGGCGGTGGCGGCGCCGGACAACGTTCACCCTGGTGCGCTCTCCCCATGTGCAGCGCACCCTGCAAAGGAGAAACCCATGAGCGACTCACCCATACCGGCCTGGCCCCGTTGGGGCATCCTGGCCCTGCTGCCCGCCCTTGTCGTCCTCCTCTGGGGGACGACCGTGCGCGCCCAGAGTCCACTCACCATCGTCTATGGTCAGACCCTTACCGGCGCAGTGGTTGACCGTCTCGGCGACGAGTGGGTCTTTGCCGGCTGCCTCGACGACGAAGTAACCATCACCAT
>CAYJQA010000389.1:2910-5764 GCA_964372065.1 uncultured Litorilinea sp. | reverse complement strand
AGCGCTGCGCGCCACAGGACGCGAGCGAGTTTCCGGAAATGAACCGTGACGCAACACCGAACGGTTCCGCGCGCCCGCGCGCGCGAGCTTGGGGGCGGCACCCGGACGCTAAGGTCGCGCAAAGGGTCGCGCGTTGAGATGTACGCCCGCGCGCGCGAGACTCAGGGTTAGCGCAGCAATGGTTAGCGTCGAGGTTAGCCCGGCTCCCCCACGTGCGCGAGGTCGGGACCTGGGCGCCGCATGGAAAACCGTGATGTACGCGCCCGCGCGCGCGAGAAGCCGTGTCTGAGAACAGACAGAAAACAGGCAAGGGCGAAGAACGGTAAGGTCAGGGTGAGGGTTAACAGCACGGTTGGTTACCAGCACGGTTAACGCACAAGCACCGGTCCCGCGCACGCCAGTGGGGACGCTGACGGTAAGGTCAGGGTGAGGTCAGGGTAAGGGTGGAAGCCACCGGAGATGTACGCGCGCCCGCGCGTGGGGGCACCTTACAAAACCTGCAGTGAAGTCACGATTCGTCCCGCGTTCCGCGGACCCGGCTCGGGTCGCAATGTACGCCCGCGCGCGCGATGGGCATACGGCAAGGTGGCGGTGGCGGTTTCGGCGCGTCCATAGGTCCCGCGTTTCGCGTGCGGCCACTGACGCGCTGGTACGCAAGGCGGCGGTACGCAGCGAGGAGGTACGCAGCGGCAAGGCCGTTAGTAAAAGTTAGTCCCCCGCTGCAGTGCGCCCGCGCCTTCGGGTCGGACGAAAACCCTAACATCACCCTAAGGTACGCCACACGCCATGCCCACTTGCCGACCGCCATCGGCCTCTGTCACTGTGCGGGCGTGAAGCCGCTACTTGTCATGCACTGGTTGTAGGCCAACTGCGCACCAGTTGAACCAAGTGCTACTGATGCGAACAAGAGCACGATAGAACTGGCGGCGTCGCCGGTGTAGCCGGGCGACTGGTTCTGACTCAATGTGCTCGTGGCGACTTGGTCACATTGGTAGTGGGCCGCGTTCAAGTCGGCCTGAGTTCTTCCGTTCAGGTGCCACCTTGTTGGAGCGGAAGCGCAGCCCGCAATCACAACCACCACGAGCAAGGTCAGGGTCGCCCGCCGAAGCGCGGGCGTGGCTTGAATCGCGTAGCTCATGGGCCTGCCTAATTGACGGCCCAGAACTCGTGCCCGCGTGGGCACTTGTAGAGCTTCAGCAGCTTGCCCGTCGCGCTGTCCACCTTCGTCGTGCCAGTGAAATGGGCGTTTGAGTTGTCTATCGGGCAGGTCACGCCGTATGCAATGGCACTCCCAGCGACAAGCAGCAGGATTGCGCCGAAGACGCGGCGCTTCGTCGCTACGTGGCTGAACTCAGGCATGTTCATCTCCTGTGTTGACTCAATGCGTGCAGTCGGCTGCACGACCCCGCCGCCAACGGCATCGACGTGCCCGATTCTGCTTCTAGCGCGTCCTCAGCGCACCCCGCGGTCAACCCTTTGTGCTGTTCGCTGGCGGGTACGATGCTTGCACTGCAGCGCAAGACACATGAATCCCGCCAACGCGAGCGCCACAGTTGATGGGGTGGGGATCGAAGTCACTGGCGGCGCTATCACTGGTGGCGCCCCAACATCCCCAACTCGCACCGGCATCGCGTACAGGTTGTAGTCACCGCTGATTCCCGCCCATCCCCCAAATCGGAAATCCCAGTTTAGGCTGTACCCGCCGCCGGTTGGAATTGGCTGATTCCAATCCCACCCCCAGTACGGTCCGGCCACAAGGTTCTTGAAGGGGGAACTCAGTTGGTCACTGCCGCCGCGTACTCCTTGAGCCCACAGCGAGGCCAGTTCGTCCTTCATGGGCAACCGCCAGTCGTCCAGCAGTCGGTCTCGAAGCACGTCGTAGAAGGTGAAGTCGGCCGCTTGGTCCCAGGCACCACTGAATCTGGGGCGATTCGGATTCATCGCCGCAGCGTCCTCAAGCCAAGTGACGTTTGTCACGTCGTCGTAGATCAGGCCACCGCCGCGGTTCACCAGTCCGGCATGTGCCGAGCCGGCCAGTGCAGACGCAGCGATCAGCACGATCAATCGAGCCTTCATGTCCGTCCCCTTGGGGTCCCGCACTGAAAATGCGGCGGTCAGCGACACGCTACCCTCTTCTTGCAGTGGTGCCTACGGGACGCCAAAGATTCAGGTCAACTTGCTGGCCCTGGCCCCGCGACTGGGGGGTGCACGGGTAGGGAGGGCGCACCCTGGCGAACATGTTCGCTAGGGTAAGGCACTAATGCCACCCCTTGTAAGCCGCGTCATTTCTGCTTACGCTAAAGCATGCAGGACAACAAACCCAAGGGACGGCCACCGCTGCCCGCAGACGAACGTCTAGCGGCTGTAGTCATGCTCAGGCTGACCGAGGCCATGCACGCGAAGCTGTTGCGCCTGGGTGGCCCTGCGTGGCTGCGTGAGCGCATCAAGCGGGCGAAGGAGCCCGCCGACAAGACAGAGTGACCCGGCGCCGCTACGGCATAGCGGCAAGGCGGGACCGGCACCGTTCAAGGCGGCACCGATCCCTGACCACAACGTGCAAACCCTGAAAGGACCGCACATCATGGCTACCGAAACTGTAACCCCCAACTCTGAGCGCGAAGCTGCGGCCAGCGCCATATTCGGCGCCATTGCCCAGGACATGCACAACCTCAGTGAACTGCTGTTCGATGCGTCCATTGGTGACGGAGAGGTCACGCCAGCGATGCTAGTCGCGGCGACCACGCTGGCTTCTCGGGCCGGCTCGCTGGCCGACCGCGCGGCCCAAGCCTGCGGCACGGGTGGCGGAATCAGGGACGCCGATGAATGGCTGCTGCCTGAGCACACGCTACATGCG
>CAYJQA010000389.1:889-2900 GCA_964372065.1 uncultured Litorilinea sp. | reverse complement strand
GTCTCTGCGCTGCGCGGGAGGCAACATGACCACCGACACCGGCTCCGCCGCCCCCAAAGCCGACGAGTTAACCGAAGTCGCGCGCGCACAGACCGACGAGCTGTATGACGTGATCGCGCTGTTGTCATCGGCCGCAGTTCACATCGACGCGGCGCAGTCGCACTGCGACGGCGACCCGATGCACAACACGCTGCGGCTGGTGTACATGGCGCGCGACAAGGTCGGCGCGAGCATTGCAGCGTTCGACAAGCTCATCTGAGGCGACGCCAGCATGAGCACCACCCATACCGGCGCCGCTGCGCTGCAGAGCCTTATCAGCCAGATCCACGAAGTCAGCAACGCGACGTGCGACCCGGACGCCGAGGGCGACACGCGCGATTACCGGCGGCTTGCGATGATGGTGCAGGCCAGCGTCGCGGAGAACCTGCAACATCAAGACGCGGCGCACCGCGAGGGCTATCTCCGCGCGCTCACTGACCTGTTGGCCACGGCCGCCGATGGCTGCTTGCCGTGCTTTGATGACTGGGACCCACTCGCCTGCTCCGCGGCGGCATTCGCAGCGCCAGCGGCAGGGGCACACTGACCACCCCCACCATCCCCACCGAGCCCGCCGCGTGCGGGCCTTTTGCGCCTGGGCTACCGTGGCACCGCGTGGCCGCGCTGGTTGCCGAACGTGCCGCGATGAACGAACCGGGGCCATACGACATGTGGGTGTTGCGGCGCGAGGACCTGGCGCCCGAGATCACGGTACGGACTCGCGCCGAGTGGGTGGCGTTCCTCGACGGCGTGGCCGAGGTCGCGGCGCTGGTGTGAGGGTGGCCGCGGGCAAACAACAAGAAAGAAGCCCGGCAGATCTGGCGGGAAGCGCTATCGCTGGCTTTCCTCGGGTGCGGCGGTCTTTGTGCCTGACGACTCCCGAATGATCAGACGAAGTCCCATGCCCCGAATGGTGCCGGACTCCGTCTGCGCATCAATTCGAAGCGACCCGTTCTTCTCCCCCAGCGCGAAGGGAGAGAAGATCATGAAAGCGCCAACTACCGCCCAGCGCGCCGGAGCTTCGGCGACTGGGAGCATGTTGTCCGCCGGAGTTTGACCGATGCCGTCCAAGGACAGTTCGGCAAGAAGTTCATCATTGAGATATGCCCTCAACGTCAACTCCCCGAACGGCTCGTCTATCGGAGTGACAACATGCACTTGGGCGCATAGCTTCGGCAGCACTATCGGGAAGGCCCGTCGCGAAACGATGAGGTCCGAGGAGTAGCAGCCTATGAGGGAAACCTTCCCTCCGATCTCATGACGAACATCGTCGCAGTAGATCGTGTGGAGGAATCGAGCTCCGTTCACTGCCGGACCTCGCGGCGGGCGTGGTCCACGCGAATTGCTCGAAACACGTCCACCTCTTCCATCCGGAGAACCGCCGAAATTCGGGCAATCAATTGCGTGCCAGGGTCATTCTTGCCTGATTCGATCTTTGCAATGTGCGCCTGACTTGACCCGACGCGGGCGGCCAGCGCTGCCTGCGAAAGTCCGGACCGCATACGTAGCGCAGCTAGGCCCGCTGGTTGCCCTCCAAACAAGGCCGCCCCGACCTCCCTACGCGCCTCCGCCAGCGCAGCGGCACGTGCTGCGTCGCGCTCAGTTTCCGCTACGAGATCGTCTAGCGCGATTGAGTTCGGGAGCGGTAGCGGTCGGGCTGCAAAGAACTCCGCCGAGACAACTTGTCCCCAGCCAGTCGACTCGGGGCTAGAGGCTTCGCCAGTCGGCCAAGATTCGCTGCGCGAGTTCGCCATCGAGTTCATAGTCAAATTCATCCTTGTGGACAACCGCCAGCACGAAGACTTGACGTGTTTGCCAGTGGTACCCGTAGACCACCCGATACGCGGTAGCCGGCGAATTCAACGCCCTGAAGCGCCACAGGTCCGCACGATCTGCACGAGCACCGCGGGCGGCTTGCCACTTCTTGACGTTCAAGAGTGCGTCCCCTACGGAGTTGTCCCCGTGAGTGGTGAGC
>CAYJQA010000389.1:0-879 GCA_964372065.1 uncultured Litorilinea sp. | reverse complement strand
GTTCTAGAAGCGCAACGATCGTTGCGGCAGCACGCACATCCCGCCCCCAAAGGCGCTCCAAGTCAGCTACGGCGTTGCGATGTACGTCAACTTGCATTATATCGTTTTCGATATCGCCCGATGTCCTGTGCCCTGGGAGTGCGTGTAGTCCGACACGAGAACGCGGAGGCCACGCTTTTCAAGTCTATATCTCTCCGTCGCACGGCCCCTGATCAGCTCGCCAGGGCGCGGGGCGAGCTGCAGGCCTCACGCCGGACCGCCTGGGGCTACCTGCACACCGGCATGCTGCCGATCGGCCCGCTACGGGCATCCTGGGGCGTCGGCGGGCCTGCCTCATCGTCGGCGCCAATCTCGCGCTCGAATCCGCTGTAGCCGGTGCAATGCCAGCACGGCCGGCACGGCGCGCTCCAGATCGATGACGAGTGCATGGGGCAGTCAGAAACGCGGATCGTTCGCCACGGGCGGTAGTTCGTGCGGACACCAGACGTAGAACAGCCCGCACCCAGGCGGGTAGACCGGCTGGCGCACGCATCGGCCCTGCCAAGCCAGGGGATCGTCAAGTACGTGCATGAGGGGAAGGGTACATGCTGCGCTGGCTGCACGGCAACAGTGCCTAGGCGCGGGCACCGCCGCGCTGGTGATAGCCGCCGCCAAGGTAGCGCGCAAGGATCGACGCCCGCCTGGCCGCTGCGCCGGGTCTGTCGTTCCTGCGGCTGGCTACATGGCCGAAACCCTGTACCGGTGGCTACATGGTGGCTACATGGAGCCCAGAAACAACAAAGCCCAACCGGGCAGGCTGGGCTAAGTCGTTGATTTTGTTGGTGGCCTGGGGCGGAATCGAACCACCGACACGCGGATTTTCAAGACAAAGCACGGCTC
>CAYJQA010000388.1:658-5770 GCA_964372065.1 uncultured Litorilinea sp. | reverse complement strand
AGATGGGTCTTCCTCTTGCCGATGTGAGGCCAACGGATACAATAACGCCTGAACGTTGCTCCCTGCTCTACCTCGGCGCCCTGGGCGGTAAACGCGGCCAGATCCTGAAGCAAATCTATCAACAATTCCTCGACCGCGGCAAGGCCAAGAAAGTGGCGCTGATGGCTTATGCACGCAGGATTCTCGTCTGGGCTTGGGCCATCTTTTGCGCCAACTCGCCTTTCGATCCGCTCAGATTTGCGAAAACTGTCCAACTTGCCTCTTGACATGCATAAGAGAATCTACGGCGCGACGCGGATCCAATCCACCGCGGCGGCTAACGGCCGCCGGTCGCGGCTGCGGCTGATGCTGAGAAACGCCTCATCTGCGCCCATCGCGCCGGCGGCGCTGCCCACCGCCGCACCCTGCACACCCACCAGCGCAAAATAGCCGGTCTGGAGACTCGCCAAGCTGACATCAGCCCCGATGCCTTGCAACGCGGCGACGGCGTCCGCGGTCAGATACGCGCCCGCATCGCCGTGGCTGACCACCAGCACGATCCGCCCGGCGGGGATCGCGGCCAGATACGCCGCCAGCGCCGCGCTCTCCCCGGCATTAGCCGTGGTGTCAAAGCCCACCTTGTCCAGCACAGTACCCTGCGCCGGGTCCAGCACGGTCACGTTCACCCCGCGCCGCCCCGCCGAAGCGTCATGCTGCACGCCCTCTTCGTCAAAGAGCGCGATGAAGCCGCCTTCGGCGAACGCCTTGAGGTCCACATCCACGGGCAGCGTGACGCCGGTGGTCCCGATGGCCGGGAGCCCTTTGGGCGCGCCGGGCAGCACATCCCGCGGGCGCACCGCGTACCTCCAGTGCAGTTCCAGCCGGTTCAGCCCGTCCGCCAACGCCGCGCCCGGCACATCCCAGCGGAGCGTCTGCCACGCGTCGCCTAGCGTCTGGCTGCCCGCGTCGACGCCGTTGACGCGCAGCGAGACGGTCTGCGCCGGGCTGCCGGGATAGGCGAAGGGCCGCGCCTGGAGACTCACGGCATAAGTCGCGGCCGGGTCCACCTGGCGCAGCGGGACAAAGAGACGGCTCACCGCCGCGGTAGCCCAGATCGCGGGAACGTCATAGAGCGTGTCGGTCTCCGCCGCGTCCCAGCCCTCGCCGCGATAGGGGAAGCTGCCCGGCTCGCCCAGTTCCAGCATGAAATCGTCGTCCAGCGGCGGCTGGACGACGCGATACGCCTCGATGCCGTCTCCCGTCCAGAACGGCTCCGGCTCCAACGGCAGCGTCGCCTTGACAAAGTCCCACGCCGCCTGCCAATGGTCGGCATAGGGGTAGCGCCCCGGTACGGGCGGCATGAGCAGCACATAGCCCGTGTTATAGAGCGCCATCAACTCGCCCGCCTGCGCCTGGGCTTGGGCGACCAGGCTGGGGTCGGGCGTCGCGCCGAACTGGATGTCGCGCAGCACCTGAAAGAGCGCGATGCGGCGGAAGTAGTCCAGCTTGAAGTCGGGCGCGCGGCTGATGTTGCCGCCCAACATGGGCTTGCCGTGGACCGTCTGATAGACCTGGTGGATGGTTGCTTCGGGGCCAAAGACGCCAAAGCTGTTGCGCCAGCCCAGCGGCAGTTGCAGCACCGAGACGGGCGCAGGGTCGGCGGCGATCTGGGCATAGACCGCGGGGACGCGCATATCGGTCAGCGGCAGCGGCAACGCCAAATGCTCGAACAGGACCAGCCCGCACAGCAGCGCCGCGACCCAACTGCGGGGTTGGCGGAACCACGGCCGCGCCGGTCCCCGCGAGCGCAGCACCCACGCCAACGCAAAACCCACTAGCACCGCCAGCCCCAACATGAGCAGCACGCTGTTGCGGTTGGGCGCGCGGTTGGCCTTGATGATGGGTAGGTAATGCAGGATGATGAAAGGCAGCGGGAAGGTGGCCTCAATGCCGTCCAGGTCAAAGCGATAGCGCCCGTTGATCTGGAGGAAGGGTCCGAGCGCAAAGAGGCCAAAGAGCAGCGCGGTCCACGCCCACAGCCGCACCCGGCGGCCATAGCGCCACACCGCGGCCAGCGCCAGCGCCACGGCCGTCCAGCCCAAATAGACGGTGTTGACGTCGCGCAGGCCGGTGACGCCTTGCTCCAGCGCGCGCAACTGCACGCGGCGCAACTCGGCCACCACATCGCCGCCAAAGATGGGGTGCAGCACCGTGGGCCGCAGCAGACCCAGCAGGTCGGCGCTCAGGGGGATGGCCTCGCCCCAGCCCTTGAGCGAAAAGTCGTCGGTGAGGAACTGCGTCAGGATGGGCAGCAGTACAGGCGACCAGACGGCCAGCGCGGTCCCCACGGCCAGGGCTAAACTGGTCGCCAGTCCGCGCCAACCGGGCCAGGGTGCGCCGTCGTCCTGGCCGCGGCGCGTCGCCAGCACGGCCAGCACAATGAGCGTGAAGATCGCCAGAAAGAGCGCGGTGATCATCTCCGCCAGCCCGTTGAGCGCCATAAAGAACCCGGCCCAGAGCGCCGCGCCCCCGCGTCGTCGTGGGGCGAGCGCGGGGTCCAGGCTCCGCAGCAGCGCCAGCACATAGAACGGAATCCACTGGGTCGTCACCATGTCGTAATGGCCGAGCATGGCGTAGACGGCCCGGTTGGCCGCAAAGGCATAGAGCAGCCCCGCGCCAAAGGCCGCGGCCATTTGCGCGCCGGGCGTCAAGTCGCGGCCCAGTGCGCCCGCCCAGCGCCGCGCCAGCAGATAGCGCACCAACAGAAATGCGCCGTAGCCGCTGAGGACCGTGCTGGCAAGCAGCGCCAGATTCGACCCGAAGGGCAGGTTGACCGCCAGCATGGCGGGTTGGGCCACGAGCGCATGAAAGAAGTTGTAGGTATAGAGCACCAGGTCGATGCCCAGGGGATACCAGATCAACTCCGTGTGCAGCGGCGTGGCGAGCGCGTCCACCAGGGCGTGCTTGAAGTACCAAATGTTCCAGAGAAAGGTCGCCTCGTCATAGGCCCACTGCGGCACGCCGGGGACGTGGGTCGCCATGCGGCTGACCAGCGGCCAGCTCAGGAGCAGCGTGAGCAGCGTATAGAGGGCGAGGACGATGCGATGCGCGCGGCGCGAAAATGGGTTCATAAATGGAGTTCAGCCGTAGGAGTCCTTCACGGGTGTATCTCAAAACGGGGGCAGGTCTTTGTCACCCTGAGCGCAGCGAAGGGTCCCGGTGCGCCGGGATGCTTCGCTACGCTCAGCATGACAGAGTGCCCCCAACATGAAATGCACCCGTCCTTCACCACAAAGGGCGCAAAGAGCACAAAGACCAGAGAGCCGAGAATACCATGCTTTTGCGCTCTATGCGTTCTTTGCGGTTCATCCTCTGTGGTTCATCGCCCGCTCGACGAGCGCGCGGGGTCAGTGTATCACAGCGCCGCGGCGAAGCGGGAAACCGCCTGCCGGATGCGGCGGCGTGGCGGCGGTTATGGTAAGATGCGGCCTGGACGAATGGCTGATGGCGCGATCCCGACGCCTACACCCAAGAAATCGAGGACGAACTGATGCGCCACAAGGCGACGGCGGGCGACAGATGACCACGAACACCCCGAACCTACTGCGGTCGGTGCTGTTCGTGCCGGCCAACAGCGAGCGATTCCTGCACAGCGCGGTGCGCCGGGGGGCCGACGCGATCCAGGTGGACCTGGAAGACGCCGTCGCGGCCGGCGAGAAAGAGCGGGCGCGCGACGCGGCGGTCGCGGCCATTGCCTGGCTGCAGGGGCGCTGCCCGTATATCGTGGCGCGCATCAACAGCCCGCTCCGGCTGGCCGTGCGCGACTTGGAAGCCGTCGTCATACCGGGGGTGCAGGCCATCACCGTGCCCAAAGTGCCGGACGCGGCCTTTCTCCGGCTCATGGACGCCACTATCGGCGAGTTGGAGGCGGAGCGCGGGCTGCCCGCCGGGGCCATCCGCCTGATCGCCATGATCGAGACGGCGGAGGGGTTAGCCAACGTCAACGCGATCGCCGCGGCCACGCCGCGCCTCGTCGCCATGACCGTGGGGCCGGAAGACATGGCCGCGTCGTTAGGTTCGCAGGCCACGCCGGACGCCCTGTACCTGCCGGCCATGCTGGCCTTGATCGCCGCGCGGCGGGCGCGGATCATCCCCCTGGGCTATATCGGGTCCATCAGCCTGTACAGCGACAAGGAAACCTACCGCGGCTGGATCCAGCGCGCCGCCGAGCTTGGCTTCGAGGGCGCGTTCTGCATCCACCCCAACCAGGTCGAAATCTGCAACGCGGTCTTTCAGCCGTCCGTGGAAGAAACCGCGCAGGCCAGGCAGTTGATCGAAGCGTGGGACGAGCATACGGCGGCGGGCCGGGGCATCTTCGTCTTCGACGGGCGGATGGTGGATGCGCCCGTGGTCGAGCGCGCGCGGACCATCGTCGCTAAGGCCGCGGCCCTGGCCGCGCAGACGCCGGAAGGATGAACCGCATAGAACGCAAAGAGCACAAAGACCAAAGAAATGAGAAGGCTATGACCTCTGTGTTCTCTGTGTTCTTTGTGGTTAAGGACTCTCTGGTGCTTAGCTCTTCTTTGCCTCTTTGCGTCTACTCAGAAAATAGCATCATTTTCATGCTTACGGGTGAACCCCGTTCATGGTACCTTTGCGTGAGAATCTCTGCCAATGCGTGTCTATCTTGACCAAATCGGCTGCCGCCTGAACTATAGCGAAATGGCGACGCTGGCCCAACGGTTGCAGGCCGTGGGCCATCTGCCCGTCGCCGCGCCGGAACAGGCGCAGGTCATCGTCTTTAACACCTGCGCGGTCACGGGCGACGCGGGCAAGGCGAGCCGTCAACGGCTGCGCCAGTTGGCCCGCGCCAACCCCACGGCGCGCATCGTGGCGACGGGCTGCTGGTCCACGCTGGAACCGCACGCCGCGGCCAAGCTGCCCGGCGTGGCGCTGGTGGTGGAGAACGCGCGCAAAGACCTGCTCCACACGCTGTTGGAGCCGTGGAGCGTCGAGTTCGACGATCCCGCCGACCTGGCGCGCATGGAGCCGGACGGGTCGCCCATCGACGCTGCGCCCGTCCACCGGACCCGCGCCTTTATCAAGGTCCAAGACGGCTGCGACAACCGTTGC
>CAYJQA010000388.1:0-648 GCA_964372065.1 uncultured Litorilinea sp. | reverse complement strand
CGCGCGGGGCGGGGCGCAGCCGGGCGCTGCCGGAGATCGTCGCCGAGGTGCAGACGTTGGCCGCCGACGGCGTGCAGGAAGCCGTGTTGACTGGCGTCCATCTGGGCAGCTATGGCCGCGACGCGGGCAGCGACCTCAAGCAGCTAGTTGCCGCGCTGCTGATGGACACCGACATCCCGCGGCTGCGGCTTTCCAGCCTGGAGCCGTGGGAGATCGCGGACGGCTTCTTCGACCTGTGGGGAGCGTGGCCGGGGCGACTCTGCCCGCACTTGCATCTGCCGCTGCAAGCCGGGACCGACGCGCAACTGCGGCGCATGGCCCGCCGCTGCACTGTCGCCGGCTTCCGCGAGTTGGAGCAGAACGCCCGCGCTGCCATCCCCGACTTGACGCTGACCACCGACCTGATCGCCGGGTTCCCCGGTGAAACCGACGCCGACTTTGCCCAGGGGCTTGGCTTTGTACAGGAGATGCGTTTTGCCGACGCACACATCTTCCCCTACAGCGCCCGCGCCGGGACCGCAGCCGCGGCCTTTGCCGACCAGCTACCCGGTGATGTCAAGAAGGAGCGGGCGCGGCTGCTACAGGCAGTGGTCGAGACGACCGGGCGCGTCGAACGGGGCCGCTTTGTGGGCGAGGTGCGCCCCGTAC
>CAYJQA010000387.1:4668-5809 GCA_964372065.1 uncultured Litorilinea sp. | reverse complement strand
CGCACCCGCTTGATCGCCTGCAAGCCGCCGATCAGCCGTTCGATCAACATCTGCTCATAGCGGTCGATCTCGGTCCACGCCGCGATCAACTTGGCGCGCCGCGGCGCGCTAAACATCGCGCCGCCATAGAGCGACCCCAGATCGGCCAGATAATCCACCGCCGCGGTCAGCCCGGCCAGCCCTTCATGGTTCTTGGTCCCCGTCTCCCAGCGATCCGGGGCCGCATCGTCGGCGGGCCGCACCTTATAGGGCAGCAGCCGCGCCAAGTGTTCCGGCTTGCCATAGAGCACGCCCACATGCGGGCCAAAGAACTTATAGGCGCTGCACGCCAGAAAATCGCAGTCCAACTCCTTCACGTCAATCAGCCCATGCGGGGCGTACTGCACCGCGTCCACAAAGCTCAGCGCGCCCGCTTCCTTGGCCCACTGCACGACCGTCCGCACATCGTTGATCGTGCCGCTCAGATTGGACGCATAGCCCACCGCCACCAGCTTAGTGCGCGCCGTAATCAACGAGCGCACATGCTCCATGTCCAGCGTACACGTCTCCAGGTCCACATCGGCCACCTGCACGGACGCGCCGATGTCCCGCGCCAGCGCCACCCACGGCGCGACGTTGGCGTCGTGGTCCAGGCGCGTCACCACAATCTCGTCGCCCGCCTGCAACTCGCGGCCCAACGAGCGGCTCAGATGAAACGCGAGACTGGTCATGTTGGCCCCAAAGACGATCTCGTCCGGCTTGGCCCCCAGCAGGTCCGCCGCGGCCTGGCGCGCCCCGGCGATGGTAGCGTCGGTGCGCTTGCTCGTCTCAAACAGACCGTGCGTGTTGGCGTTGCGCCGCGCCAGATAATCCACCATGGCGTCAATCACCCGTTGGGGGACCTGCGTCCCGCCGGGGTTATCGAAAAAGACGGCCGACTGACCGTTATACAGGTCTTGCAGCGCCGGAAACTGACGGCGCAAGTTGGCGACATCCAACATAGGGATTCCCCTTCACATCAGTGAGGCGACAACGCTGTCGCCGGAGAGAGAAAAAAGCGAGTCTGATGGGTGTTGAGAAAATAGCCAGGGAGTTGTAGTGGCGGTTTTAAAAACCCCCGTACCGGGCCCCCCCCGACGCGGGTTTGAAACCCCCCCGAACA
>CAYJQA010000387.1:0-4658 GCA_964372065.1 uncultured Litorilinea sp. | reverse complement strand
CTACGATCACCGAAGAGACTCTTAGCTTCCATGAAACCCGCGCCTAGACGCTCACCCCTCCAGCCGCGGCAGATCGGGTGCAAACAGCCACACCGGGTCGGCCAGGAGTAAGCGCTGCCATTCCCCGTGCACCATCAGATCGGCCCAGACGGCCAGGTCCGGCGCGTCGCCCCCCAAGAGCGCCTGGAGCGCGGCCACCGGCCCGGCTACCGGCTCGGCCATCAACCGCCGCCGCGGCGCGGTGATAGCCTTGGTGGGCACGCTCCCGTCCTCCGGCAGATGGGCGGCGCGACAGGCCGCGCGATAGGCCAGGTCAAAGTCGCCCAGTTCGTCCACCAGACCGTGCGCCAGCGCCTGTTTGCCCGTCCACACACGGCCGTTGCAGATCGCGTCCAGCGTCGCCAACGGCAGGCCGCGGCTTTCCGCCACACGCTGCTTGAACAAACCGTAGACATGGCGCACCGACGCCTCGACCTGCGCGGTCTGGGCCGGCGTCCAGGGCGCGTCGTCGGTATAGAGACCCGCGTTCTCGCCCCGGCGGATCACCTCGCGGTGTGCGCCGATCTTGGCGCGCAGCCCGTCCGTCACGCCTTTGGCGATCACCACACCGATGCTGCCTGTGAGGGTGGTGCTTTGGGCGATCACCCGGCGGCCCGGCGTCGCCAGAAAATAGCCGCCGCTGGCCGCCACATCGCCCATATAGACGATCACCGGCTTCTCCTGGTCAAGCAGCTTCAGCTCACGCCACATCAGGTCACTCGCCAGCGCCGACCCCCCGCCGGAGTCAATATGCAGCACCACCGCGGCCAAGCTCTTGTCCTTGCGGGCGGCGCGTACCTGTTGCTCCACCGTGTGGTTGCCGATCATCTTGCGGCCTACGATGGGCAGCGGCACGGGATAGGCGCGGCTGTCACCCATCACGATCGACCCCTCCAGTGAGAGCACGCCCACCCGCGCGTCGGACCGCGGCCGCGGCCGCCGATAGAGCAGCCCGCGCACCAGGACATAGCTTGCCAGCTTGGCCGCCTGGCCCGGCGCGCCCAGCATGGCCGCCAACTCATCCTCGTAGGCGATGGCATCCACCAACCCCGCGGCCAACCCCGCATCGGCGGATAGCGGGGCGCGGTCGATCAGGCCGCGCACCTGCTCCGGCGACAGCTTACGCCCGGCGGCGATGCGCGTCACGATGTCGTCGGACAGGCTATCCAACAGCCAGTTGAGCTGATCGCGCTCGGCGTCGCTCATATCGGCGCGCGTCATACTGTCGGCCGCGGTCTTCCAGGGCGCGATCTTCACCACCTCAAAGCGGATGCCCAGCCGGTCCAGCAGTTCCTTCCAGTAGGTCGGCGCGGTGCGCAGGCCCATCACCTCCCACATGGCGAGGCGCGGCATGGTGATGCGGTCCGCGGCACAGGCGACCAGATAGGCCGCGGCGTTCGCCTGCTCCAGATGGACGACGACCTCTTTGGCCGGCCCGCGCCCGCCGGTCAGACGGCGCTGGGCGGCGTCCCAGCCGCGAAAACGCGCGAAGAGCGCGGCCAGGCTCTCGGCCTGGGCCAAGCTGATCCCCGGCCCCTTCATCAAAAAGACCACCCCGCGCAGGTCCGGGTCCGCCGCGATACGTTCCAGCGCCGTGTGCAAATACTCCAGACTCAGCGGCAGCTTGAGACCAGGGATATAGGCATACACCCAGGGGATATCCGGCGCGCGCTCGGAGATGGCGTGGTCCAGCACAATCACCGCGTAATCGGGCAGACGGCCCCGCTGCACACGCCGCCGCAGATTCGCCAACGCACACCAGCCGCGCTCCCATGTGCGTCCCCAGCCACGCTGGGCCGCCCGCAACCAACGCCGCCATGCCTGCGGTCGGTCCATGTCCGCTCCTGTCACGGTTGTCAGTGGTGGTGAATGCGCCACCGGCGTGTACTGTTCCGCCGAGATTTGACCCATTTTCGCGACAAATGTGTACTTTGGCAAACTTCTTGCCTGAATCGCCCGGCTGCTGCTACACTCAGGCGATGAACCGGAGTGGCCGCGGCGCGGCCCAGTTGATATTGGACAGCCGACAAGCGCATAGCGCCGAACGTCGCCAAAGGAGCATGGTATGCTGATCGGGGTGCCGCAAGAGATCAAAGACGGGGAGAACCGGGTGGGCCTGACGCCGGGCGCGGTCAGGGCGCTGACGCGCCGCGGCCATCGCGTCCTGGTCCAGACGGGCGCGGGCATGGGCAGCTACCTCACCGACGCCGAATATCGCGACGCCGGGGCCGACATCGTGCCCGTAGCCGCCGATGCCTGGTCCGCCGACATGGTAGTCAAGGTCAAAGAGCCGATCCCCGGCGAATATCCCTATCTGCGCCCCGGCCAGATACTTTTCACCTACTTGCATCTCGCCGCCGAGCGGCAGCTTACCGAAACCTTGCTCGCCACCGGCGTCACCGCCATCGCCTATGAGACCGTCCAGACGCCCGACGGCAAGCTGCCCCTGCTCATGCCCATGAGCGAGGTGGCGGGCCGCATGGCCGCCCAAGTGGGCGCGGCCTATCTGGAGCGTCACCACGGCGGCCGCGGCGTGCTGCTGGGCGGCGTCCCCGGCGTGGCCCCGGCCAACGTCGCCATCTTGGGCGGCGGCGTCGTGGGGACCAACGCGGCCAAAGTCGCCTTGGGCATGGGCGCGCAAGTGACTGTGCTCGACATCCAGCACGAACGGCTCATCTACCTGGACGATGTCTTCCAGGGCCGTCTGCAAACGCGCACCAGCAACGACTACAGCATCGATCAGGCCGTCTTTAGCGCCGACCTGGTCATCGGCGCGGTGCTCATCCCCGGCGGCCGCGCGCCCATGCTGGTAACACGCTCCATGCTACCCAATATGCGCCGCGGCGCGGTCATCGTCGACGTCGCCGTGGATCAAGGCGGCTGTGTCGAGACCATCCACGCCACGACCCACAGCGACCCGATCTATCTGGTGGACGGCATCGTCCACTATGGGGTCGCCAACATGCCCGGCGCGGTCCCCCGCACCAGCACCTTTGCCCTGGTCAACCAGACCATGTCCTACGCCTTGACGCTCGCCGGCGCGGGGTTGGACGCCGTCCGCGGCAGCCGTCCGTTGCTCCTGGGCCTCAACACCTATCAGGGGAAGCTCACCTATCGCGCCGTCGCCGACGCCTTCCATCTGACCTACACCGACCCGGCCCAAGCCCTGGCCGCGTAGCGAACATTTGCCCACAGTGAGGGACGATCATGGCTAAGATCAACACTGCACCCATGAGTGGGATGCGCGACTTTCTTCCGCTGGACGTGCTGCGCCGCAACTACGTCATCGCCGCCATCGAGCGCGTCTATCAGCATTATGGCTTCGAGCCGCTGGAAACGCCCACCCTGGAGCGCCTCAGCACCCTCTTGGGCAAATACGGTGAAGAAGGCGACCAGCTCATCTTCCGCGTCATGAAGCGCGGCGACAAGCTGACCGATGCGTTGGGCAGCGACCCCACCGAAAACAACATCAGCGACGCCGGGATGCGCTACGACCTCACCGTGCCGCTGGCGCGTGTCGTCGCCGAATATCGCAGCAGCCTCCCCCGCTACTTCAAGCGCTATCAGATTCAGCCCGTCTATCGCGCCGACCGCCCTGCGCGCGGTCGCTTCCGCGAGTTCTACCAGTGTGACGTCGACGTGGTCGGCTCCGCCAACCAGACCGCCGAGGCCGAAGTCCTGGCCGCGGGCGCGCAGGTGCTGCTGGAGTTGGGCTTTGGCAGCGCAGCGCACCCCTTTGCGCTGCGCATCAATCACCGCGGCGTCTTGCGCGGGCTGATGGAAGCTGCGGGCGTCCCCACCCACTTGGAAGACTCCGCCCTGGTCGCCATCGACAAGCTGGACAAGATCGGCTTGGACGGCGTGCGCGGCGAGTTGGCCGAGCGCGGCGTCGCTGCCGCGGCAGCCGCCAGCCTGCTCGCGACGATGGCCGCCGCGCCCCAGGCCAACGCCGCGCTGCTGGACTGGCTCGACGCCATCTTGGCCGCCACCGGCCACGGCCCCAAAGCCGTCGCCGACCTGCGCCGCGTCGTGGACTTCTCGCAGTACGGCCCCGCCGCGCCCTTCCTGCGCCTGGACCCCTATTTGGCGCGCGGCCTCAGCTACTACACCGGCCCCATCTTCGAGATCGAGTTTCCCGGTCTCAGCGGATCGGGCGGCGGCGGTGGGCGCTATGACGAACTGGTCGGCATGTTCAGCGGCCAGAGCATCCCGGCCTGTGGCTTTAGCCTGGGGCTGGAGCGCGTCATCCTGATCATGGAAGAACAGGGCATGTTCCCGGCGCGCCTGGCCGGGCAGCCGCAAGTTCTGGTCACGCTCTTTGACGAAGCCAGCTTGCCCGCCACGCTCGCGCTTACGCATCAACTGCGCGGCGCGGGGCTGCGTGTCGACCTCTATCCCGACCCCGACCGCTATGGCCGCCAGTTCAAGTATGCCGACGAGCGCGGGATTCGCTATGCCGTGCTGCTCAGCCCGCGCGAGATCGACGCGGGCGTCGTCGCCGTCAAGGACTTGGTCAGCGGCGACCAGGTGGACGTCCCCGCCAGGGACATCGCGGCGTGGCTGCTCCAGCGCGTGGAGTAGAGAAGAGAGAGAAGTCTCACGCAAAGGACGCAAAGCGC
>CAYJQA010000386.1:1848-5811 GCA_964372065.1 uncultured Litorilinea sp. | reverse complement strand
GGTAATACTCGATAGCGTAAGTTGGGTCATTGTTCTTGAGTTCATCACAAACCTATATGTATTCAACCTATGGATCGAGTTGTTGTTGGTTCCAGTTGCGACTGTTCTCCTTATGTTGAGGGTCGTAGCTGGGACCAAGCCATCATATAAACAAGTAGACGCCCTGCTAGAAAGGCTTCTGACTGTAATAGGGCTCGGTATGGCTGTTTTCGCTGTGTACGGGCTCATCTCAGATATACAAGGTTTTGCCACACCAGAGAATATGAGGGATTTTCTACTGCCGCCGGTCTTCACCCTCACATTTCTTCCGTTTGTCTATTTCGCTGCACTCTACAGCGAATATGAACTAGTCTTTATGCGCTTGAGAGTTCAGAATACGAAACGCGAATCTGTAGTACGTTACGCAACGTGGCGTATTTTGCTCACATTTCGTCTGAACTTCCATAGACTGAATAGATGGTCAAAGAGGGTTCGCTCTCTCCATATTCAAAGTGAAGCGGATGTTGCCGAACTACTCAAGCTATGAACCAAGGCATGTGGTTGCCAACTCGCCACGCCTGCTACACGCGCCGCCGTCTTTGCCGCAGAAAACCCCACTCATATCGTAGCTTCCACCGTCAAGGGCGTGTCGTCGCGATTGGCCCACTCGGCCATGGACGCATCGTAGGAGCGCACGCGCTCCCACCCAAGCAAGGCCAGCACAAAAGCCCCCACGGTCATACGGATGCCCGCCTGGCAATGCACGATGATGTCACTCTCCAGCGACAAGCCCACCTCGGCAAGCAGCGCCCGCAGTTCTGAGGCTGATTTGAAGACACGGGGTTCGTCGCCGGTAAAGAAACGCTCGATGGGTAGATTGAGCGCCCCCGGAATGTGACCGACCCGCTTGTTCGCAAACGGATTCTCCAGCCCGCGATAGCGCGCTGCATAGAGCACATCCAGCACTTGCGTACCCGGCGCTTGATAGTTCGCCAGCACATGGTCAAGGTCACAGATGAGCGCCGCGTTCGGCCGCGCCGTAAAGTGTCCCGGCGTGGGCGTGGTGGGGTGGTAGGTCACGGGCCGCCCTTCGTCGACCCACCGCTGCCACCCGCCGTTGAGGACCTTCACCTGAGTATGCCCATAGTAGTTGAGCACCCACCACAGCCGCGTCGCGGACGAGGTGTTATAGTCATCGTAGGTGACGACGGTCGTGCCGTCGGAGACGCCAAGTTGGGCCATCAGTGCGGCAAACGCGTCCGGCCCCATCACGTGCACGCCCCGTTCCCGGTCTTTGAGCCAGACGTGGACGGGCAGACCGATCGCGCCCGGAATGTGCGCCCGCGCGTACTTCTCCAGCGCCGCGCAGTCGATCACCCGCAGCGCCGGATCATCGCGGCGCGCCCATAGCCAGTCCGGTTCCGCCAGCAACTCCGGATGAGCATACCCAGGATCGACTGCCATCATCGCCTCCTTGTGCAACGACGCACCGCCCCACTTAGCGCCCCACTTAGCGCGCCGCGTCGAGCGCGGCGATCTGCTCCGGCGTCAGACGCACGCCATCCCCGGCCAGGCTGTCCTGCAATTGTTCCACCGTCGCCGCGCCCAGGATGGGTATGGTCACAAAGGGCTGCGACTGGAGATAGCCCAGCACCACGCCGGTCAAGCTGACGCCCAACGCGTCGGCCAACCGCTGCGCCGCGGCCGCCCGCACGCGGTTGGCCGCCAGCGGATAGACCTGCTGCTGGCCGGGCCGGATGCGCTCCGGCGCGCCCGCGGCCAACTTGTGCAGCACGCCCTTCCCCTGGGACGAAAACGGGATACACGCCAGCCCGGTCTGCGTGTGATAGGCGCGCATCCCGTCGTCCATAGCCACGATGGTCTTGTCGGCGATGGCGTCGGCATCCAGCACGGCCAGACTCCACTGCGGCTGGTTGGCGACCATAGGCGGCAATCCGGCCTGCGCCGCATAAGCCTGCGCGGCGGCGATGCGCGACGTGCGCCAGTTGGAGACGCCCCAACCGCGAATCTTGCCCGCCCGCACCTGCGCCGCCAACGTCTCGACGATGCCCGCCACCGGCAGCGTGGGGTCGTCGCGATGCAGCCAGTAGAGGTCAATCACGTCCGTGCGCAGGTGGCCGAGGCTCTGCTCCAGATCGTGGACGATGTCGCGGCCGTGCAGACGGCCCTGGCCCATGTCCCCGATGGGCGGGTGTGCGCCCTTGGTCGCCAGGACCACGCGGCCACGCAGCCCGCGGTCGGCCAGCCACGCGCCGATGATCTTTTCGCTGCTGCTTTTTGTGCCGGGAATCCAGTCGGCATAGATATTGGCGGTGTCGATGAAGGTCCCACCCGCGTCCACAAACGCATCAAGCAGGCGGAAGGCGTCGGACTTGGCGATGGCTGCGCCGAACTCGGCGGTTCCCAGACAAAGGGACGATACGTGCAGGTCGGTGGCGGGGATCGTGACGGTGTGCATGGGCGGCTCCAGGCTAGAAAGTAAGAACGTTGGCCGCATTATAGGAGGCGGCGGCGCGGCGTAGCAAATAGGGCGTGGGCGGCACGAAATTGGCCCTTGACATCGAGTACGCTCTAGGTTGTAGGCTCATACCAGATGCGTAGACAACCGATGAGGAGCAGGAGGCATGATGCTGACACGCAAGCTTGGGCGCAGCGGGATCGCGGTGAGCGCGGTCGGGTTTGGCTGCTGGCCGATTGGCGGGCTGATCATCGAAGATGGCAAATCGGTCGGCTGGGGTGATGTGGACGACGACGAGTCCATCCGCGCGCTGCACCGGGCCGTAGACCTGGGGGTGACGTTTTTCGATACGGCGGAGGCTTATGGGCGCTCGGAGGATATTCTGGGGCGCGCCTTTGCGGGGCGGCGTGACCGGGTGGTGATCGCCACCAAGTTCGGCAAAGCCTATGACCGCGCCCGGCACGCGATCCTTGGGCCGGATTGCCGCCCGGAGAGTATGCGGAAATCCCTGGAGGGTAGCTTGCGCCGTCTCAACACCGACTACATCGATCTGTATCAACTGCATGTGGGGGATTGCCCGCCGGAGGCGGCGGTCGCGCTGCGCGAGGCGCTGGAGGAGGTCGTGGCCGCGGGCAAGATCCGCGCCTACGGATGGAGCACGGATCGCGTGGAGAACGCGCAGATCTTCGCCGCAGGCCCGCACTGCACGGCCATACAACAGCACTATAATATCCTCGAGCGTAACGATACGATGCTGGCGTTTTGTGAGGCGCACAACCTGGCCAGCATCAATCGCGGGCCGCTGGCGATGGGGCTGCTCACGGGGAAGTATCTGGCGGACGCCAAGCTGCCCACGGATGATGTGCGCGGGGCCGGACATGCCTGGATGCGGCTGTTCCCGGACGGCAGACCCAACCCGGCGTATCTGGACAAGATCGCCGCCCTCCGCGCGATTCTGACCAGCGACGGACGGACTATGGCGCAAGGCGCGCTCGCCTGGCTCTGGGGACACAGCCCCAACACCATCCCCATTCCGGGGTTCAAAGGGATGCGCCAGGCGGAAGAAAACGCGCGTGCGCTGGCGTTCGGCCCGCTGACGCCGGCGCAAATGGCGGCGATCGAACACATCTTGGCGAAGCACAACGCGCTCAATCCGGCGCAATGAGGAGGGATACGGCCTATCCACATGAAGATCCAAGAAGTTGCCGCGCGCACCCATTTGGGGATTCACACGCTGCGCTACTATGAGCAGATCGGGTTGATTACACCCATCCACCGGGCGGGCAACGGGCATCGCGCCTATTCCGAGGACGACGTGTACCGGCTGATCTTTGTCACGCGGCTACGGGCGACGGGTATGCCCATCGCCGAGATCAAACGCTACACCGATCTGGCGGCGCAGGGCGACGCGACCGTGGCCGAGCGGTTGGCGCTCCTGGAGGCGCACCGCTTTGCCGTAGCGCAGAAAATCGCGGAGCTGCAAGAGCACCTCACTTTGCTCAACG
>CAYJQA010000386.1:0-1838 GCA_964372065.1 uncultured Litorilinea sp. | reverse complement strand
AAAACCACCTCGCGCAGGGGGTCTAGCCGGGCGCGGTCCACGACCGGGAGCAGCGCTAACGCGGGCAAGACGCGACCATCCCGGCAGCGATTGGCTGCCGGGATGGCCGTTTGCGGTGTCAACTGGAGCGTGTAGGTCTACTGGCCCAACTGGCTGTTGAAAGCGGTGAGGTGATGCACCGACCCGCGACGCAGCATGGTGAAGACCCGCTTGACGTCGAACTGGGTGACTGTGGCCAGCCGTTCGTCCAAGTCCGCGATGTCGGTTTCCTCCACAATCACACCCACCTCTAGCGCCGCGGTCAGCGCCGCGCTGCCCTGCGCCAACAGCGTGTCATAGAGTTCCTGCAGCGCCGGGTCGGTGAACTCACCGGGACCGTTGCCCGCGGCGGGGTCAGTCAGCCCATAGCGCACAATCAGGTTGCCCACGCTGTCAAAGTGCCGCTGTTCGCTGGTTGCGATGCGGCTGAAGATGGGCAAGCCCCACTGTTCGCCAAAAGCGGCGTAGAGGTCGTGGGCCATCTTCTCTTCTTCGCGCATAAACACGATCGCGGCGGCTTCCTCATTGGTCAACGTGGGCGTCACCGTCGCCGCGGCGACCGGGCGGGCCGTGAGCAGCCCCGCCGCCACCAACGCGACGGTCAATAGCCCCAACAACGAAACACGCAGTGATTGGCTAGACATTCTCGAATCCTCTCTTCCTTCGGCCTTTTTGTTGACCGTTATGACATCGTTACGTGAGATGCTCACCGCAACTTGGCGGCTTTCTACATGCCCCCAGCATAGACCAGGACTGTGGAGAGTTGATGGAGATCTTGGCGAGATTCATGGGATATTGGGCAGAATGCGGGCGCCGGCCTCAGACCGACGGGGTTGCCCTCAGGTGACGCCTGTGCTATCATCCGACCGGCGCCGCATTGCTCAGAGTCGGCCCAGAGGTGCATGATGTCTGTTCAACTTGACCTATCCAAGCTGCCTCCCCACGCTCAACTAGAGATCGATATCCGTCTCACTGCGCCGATCCATGTTACCGCGCTCGAAGCCCGGCGACGCGTCAGCCGGCTTGTCATCAGCGAACTCGGCAATCTCCTGCACGGGGGTGACGCAACTCTGGTAGTCGGCGACCGGATCTGCTGGCGTGTGCCGGTATTACTGGCGTATCCCGACCGCGGCGTGGTCGGCCAGGTGGGCGAGGTGGACGTCGATGTGGAGACCGGTGCGGTGCTTGCTTCCGTTGAGCAACTGAAGGACCTTGCCGACTATGCCCTCTTTCTTGCTCAACGTACCCCGGCAGGCGCAGCGTAGCCGTAGTGACTGCCTCCCCACTTGTGTCGAGATGGTGCTTGCATATCACGGACAAGCCGTGGACGCAGGCTGGCTGCGCCGCGTCCTGCAGAGCACCGATATCGGAACCCCCGGCTTCAAGGTGCTCAATCTGCAGCGGCACGGCTATGTGGTTACATATGGCGCTGCCACAGACGAGCGGGTTCTATGACAGGCGCTTGCCACCGGAACCCCGCCGATTGTCCTGATCCGGACGGCGGCGCTGCCCTACTGGAACACGGTGACAGCCCATGCAGTTGTGGTCGTCGGCGGGGACGACGATGCTTTCATCGTCAACGATCCCACCTTCGCGCAGCAGCCCCAACGGATCGCACATAACGCCTTCATGCTGGCCTGGTCCGATTTTGATTTTCTATGGACGCTCATCCGTCCGCAGGACACAGCCGACAGCGCGTGACGCGCGACCAGTCCGATCCCGATAGAAGCGGACACGCGAGAACGCGCGTCACAGTCGCCGCGGCAGGCCGTTTTGTGGTAAAGTGCAGAGACTAGGAG
>CAYJQA010000385.1:0-5828 GCA_964372065.1 uncultured Litorilinea sp. | reverse complement strand
CGTCAAACAGGCCATTTGGGCGGCGGTGGCGGGCGCATTGGCGCTGGCGGTGGTACTGGGGGTGCTGCTGGCGCGCACGTTGACGCGGCCCCTGCGTGACCTGACGGCGGCGACGCGTGCGCTGGCGCGGGGCGACTTGGGCCAGCAGGTCGAGGTCCGCACCAACGACGAGCTTGGACAGTTGGGCCAGGCGTTTAACCATATGAGCGCCGACCTGGCGCGCGGGGTACGGTTGCGGCGGCAGATGACCGCCGACATTGCCCATGACCTGCGCACGCCGCTGACCGTCATCCTGGGCTATACCGAGGCGCTGGTCGACGACAAACTGAAGGCCACGCCGCAGACCTTCGCGGTGCTGCACGATGAGGCGCAGCATTTGCGCCATTTGGTGGACGATCTGCGCACCCTATCGTTGGCAGACGCGGGCGAACTGCCGCTGCACTGTACTGACATTGCGCCGGCTGAACTGCTGGGCCGCGTCGCACTGGCGCAGCAAGTGCAGGCCGAGCAGAAAGGCATCACGCTGGCCGTGGACGTGGGGGACGACCTGCCTCTGGTGCATGTGGACCCGGAACGGATGACGCAGGTCTTCGGCAATTTGGTGAGCAACGCACTGCGCTACACGCCGGCAGGCGGCGCGATCCGGCTCGGCGCATCCGCCAAGGACGGCCACGTGGTCATGCAGGTGCAGGATACCGGGACGGGGATCGCGCCGGAGGATTTGCCCAACATCTTTGAGCGGTTCTACCGCGGGGATAAGGCGCGGTCGCAGGTCGGCGAATCCGGGCTGGGGCTGGCGATTGCCAAATCGGTGGTGGAGATGCACGGCGGCGCGATCGCGGCGGCGAGCGAGCCGGGTCAGGGGTCGGTCTTTACGGTGACGCTGGCTGCCGGCGCGTCCTAGTCGGCGGGTTGGCCGCGCCACTCCGTACGCGGCGACGACAGCGCCTGGTCTTCCTCTTGCGGGCGCAACTGCCGATTGTAGATGTCGGCGTAGAGCGGCGACGTGCGGAGCAACTCTTGGTGGCTGCCCTGGGTGGAGATGCGCCCCTTTTCCAGCACGAGAATCAAATTGGCCTGGCGGACGGTGCTCAGCCGCTGGGCGATGACAAACGACGTGCGGCCTTGCATGAGGCGGCTCAATGCCAGTTGGATGAGGCGCTCGGTCTCGGTGTCCACGCTGGCGGTAGCGTCGTCCAGGATGAGGATGCGCGGGTCCTTGAGCAAGGCGCGGGCAATGGCGACGCGCTGCTTTTGCCCACCGGACAGGGTCATGCCGCGCTCGCCGACGTGGGTGTCGTAGCCGTCGGGCATCTGCGTGATGAAGTCGTGCGCCTGCGCCGCCTGGGCCGCGGCCACGATCGCCGCGGTCGACGCGCCGGGGCGACCGAACGCCACGTTCTCGGCGATGGTAGCGGCGAAAAGCGTGGTCTCCTGCAGCACGATCCCCACCTGTTCGCGCAATGACTGCACCTGGACGGTGCGGATGTCGATCCCGTCAATCAAGACCCGGCCATCGGTGGGGTCATAGAAGCGCGGGATGAGGTTGATGATGGACGATTTGCCCGAGCCGGTCGCGCCCAGGAGCGCGATGATCTGGCCGGGCTGCGCCTCGAAAGTGACATCCTGCAAGACGCGGTGGCGTTTGAGATAGCCGAAGGAGACGTGGTCGAAGCGCACGTGGCCGCGGATGGGCGGCAGGGGCCGGGCATCGGGCGCGTCCTGGACGTCCGAGGGCGTGTCCAGGATCTCGAAGATGCGCTCCGCCGAGGCCGAGGCCATGGCGACGGCGGGGATGATCATGCCGATGCGCCGCACGGGCATGACGAGTTGGCCCAAATAGGTGGAGAACGCCACCAGTTCGCCCAGGGTCAATTGGCCGCGGATGACCAGGAACCCGCCGTACCAGATGATGGCGACCGCACCGATGTTGGCGATCAGGTCCAGCAGCGGGACGTTGACCGAGCGCAGTTTGGCCGCGTCCACGGAGAGGTCAAACCAGCGGTCGTTTTCCGTATCAAAGGCGGCGGTCTGCGCGTCCTCTTGGGCGAACGCCTTGACGACCCGCGCCCCGCGCAGGCTTTGCTCGACTTGGGCCGTGAGGACCCCCAACTCCTGCTGAATCGCCAGCGATAGCGGGCGGAGACGGCGGCCAAACTCATAGGCGCGGTGGGTCAGCAGGGGCATGGCCGCCATGCTGAGCAACGCCAACCACCGGTTCATCAAGATGAGCATCACCGCCGTGCCGACAATGAGCACGCCGCTGTCGATCAGGCGCAGCACGGCCCGACCCGTCAGAAAGCGGATGCGGTCCACGTCTTGCACGGAGCGCGACAGCAACTGGCCCGTCTCGGTGCGGTCGTGATAGGCGAACGATAGGTCGTTTAGCTTGGCGTGGATGTCGTTGCGCAGGTCGAACGCCACGTTTTGCGACATGACCTCGCTCCACCGCCCCTGGAAGTACGCCAGTATGCCCTTACCCGCGGTCAACCCCAACAGTCCGGCGACGGACCAGCCCAAGAGCGCGGTCTGTTGCTCGCGGATGCCGTGATCGATGATCCAGCGGACAAACTGAGGGATCGCCAGCGTCAGCACGTTGATGCCGACCAGCGTCAAGTATGCGCCGATGGTCAGCTTGCGATAGGGCGCAAGATAGCCGAAGCAGCGCCAGAGGAGATGCCAATCGCCGATCTGCCGCACTGAGACGGGCTGAACCGTATGTGCTGTCATGTGCTGTTAGCCCACCACGAGGGGAATTTCGCGCGGCGAGCGACCGGCAGGGTCGTTGACGAGGACGCCGGGAGGCGCAGGGACCGGCCCGGCCAGCAGCGGGTCGGCGGTGGCCTGCATCCACGCGTCCAGGCGCATCCGCAGGTCCGCCGCGAGGGGAGCCGCGTCCGGCTGGGCGATCAGGTTGTGGCGCTCCTGCGGGTCGAAGACCAGGTCATAGAGCTGTTCGGGAGCCACCGGCCGGTCGGCCCAGCCGTGCGCCAGCCAGACATCCTTGCTGTCGCTGTCGTCCACATTGGGCAGGACGGGCGTCGTGCGGTCGCCATAGCGCCGGATGTACTTGTAACGTTGGGTGCGGATCGCGCGCTGCGGCTCATAGGCCGCGTGGTAGGTGACTTCGGCAAAGAGGGCGGTATCGACTTCGGCCTGGGCACCGGTGATGACCGGGAGGAGCGATCGGCCCTGGAGCCAGGCGGGCGCGGGGATGTCCAGCAGGTCGCAGAGGGTGGGGAAGATGTCGACCTGGGAGACCAGGGCGTCGCAGACGCGACCGCCGGTGAAGCCGCCGGGACCGCGCAGGATCAGGCTGACGCCGATGCCGTGGTCGGTGAGATTGCACTTCATGGCCGGAAACGCCGGGCCGTGGTCGGTCGTATAGATGACTAGCGTCCGTTCCGCCAGGCCGCTTGCAGCCAGTGCGGCAAGGACGGTCCCGACGCCGTCGTCCAGGTCGCGAGCCGAGGCGATGAAGCCGGCCATGTCGCGGCGGGTAGCGGGCGTGTCGGGCAGCGGCGGCGGCGGCACGACATAGCGGCCTGCGGCTTCCTCAACCTGGGGAAACTCGCGGTGCGTTTCGTTGAACCCTACATCCAGAAAGAAGGGTTCTGCCGGCGCGGCCTGCAGAAAGGCCGCGGCGATAGGCGCCACCTGGGCCGCGGTGCGCGTGGCGGGCGACAGCACGCGGCTGTAGCCGATCTCGGTGGCGGCGGCGGCGACATGCTGCTCCCCGGTCAAGACGGTGGTGTAGCCCGCGGCGGCCAGCGTATGGACGAGGTGTTGGCGCATGTTGGCGAGGCGAAAGCCGCGATGGGCTAGGCCAAGCATGCCGCTGCTGTGCGGCGACTGGCCCGTGAGCAGCGCCGCGCGCGAGGGCGAACAGGTGGGCGCGGCGCAGCAGGCGCGGCGCATGAGCACACCGTCATCGGCCAGCTGCTGCAAGTTCGGCGTGGGGACGCCGTACCCATAGGGCTGGATGAGGCGTCCGGTATCGTGGGAATGGAGATAGAGGATATTGGGGCGAGACATGCGGCGTGTGGCCCTTTATGCGTGATCGCGGGTTCAAGAATAGTTTTAGTTTCTAAGTTTCTGGTATGCTTGTCAAGTTGCCGGCGTGGCGTTACCTCGCGCTGGTGTGTCACGGGCGCAATAGTACGCTGCGTTGCTGCCACGGTTAGGTCGCGTCGGTATGATCGCCACGTGCCGGAGCGGACACCCGCCCGCTTTGTCGAGCGAGTTTCTGGGGATTTTACTCGGGAAAGGGGAAGGCCATGAGCCGACCACAAGGAAAGACACCGGCGCGGCCCAATCTGCGGAATCTGGGCCGCGCGCTGGGCTATCTCAACCGTTATCGGGGCATCGCATCGGCGGCAGTGGTGGCGCTGCTGATCAGCATCGCCGCGCAATTGGCGGTCCCGCAGATGGTCCAGGTCATATTGGATGCGGTGACGCGCGGCATGACGCAGGTCGGGGCGGCCGGTGTACCGCCGGAGATCACGCGGGCGCTGATGGGCGGCGTCGGCCTCATCGTCCTTTTTGCCATGGCGCGCGGGGCATTCGCGTTTTCCCAAGCATTCATGGCGGAGAAGCTCAGCCAGAGCATCGCGTTCGACTTCCGCAATGAACTGTTTGCCAAGATTCAGCGGTTGTCGTTCTCCTATCACGACCGCAACCGCACCGGGCAACTCATGGTGCGGGCGACCGACGACGTGGAGAAGGTGCGGATGTTCGTGGGGCAAGGCATGTTGATGGCGCTCCAGGCCGTGGTCCTGCTGACGGGCGCGCTGGCGCTGTTGGTGGCGACCAACTGGCAGTTGACGCTGATTGTGCTCCCGATTCTGCCGTTGGCGCTGGTAATGTTCATGTTCTTTGGGAGCGCGACACAGCCGCTCTTTGTGCAGGTGCAGCAGCGGGTGTCGGCGCTTAATACGACGCTCCAAGAAAGTCTGGCCGGGATTCGCGTGATCAAGGCGTTTGGCCGCGAGGCGCAGGCGATTGACCGCTTCCAGGCGCAGGCCGGCGACGTCCTGGACCAGCAGTTGCGCGTGGCGCGTTTCTTCAGCTTTCTCTTTCCGAGCATCTTCTTGGTCATGAGCCTGGGCCAGATCGCGGTGATCTACTTCGGCGGGCGGCAGATCCTGGAGGGGACGCTGACGATCGGCGAATGGCAGAAGTTCGCGCTCTATGTGGTGTTTGTCTTCTTTCCCATCGGCCAGTTGGGTATGATCATCGGGCAGATGAGCCAGGCGAGCGCCAGCGCCGACCGCATCTTCGAGATCCTGGACGCGGCCAACGAAGTGGCCGACCGGCCCGGTGCGGCCGTGCTGCCGTCCGTGCGCGGCCAGGTGGAGTTCCGCGAGGTGGGCTTCCGCTACTTCAACAGCAGCGATCCCGTGCTGGCGCGCATCAGTTTGCAGGCCCAACCGGGTGAGACGGTCGCGCTCTTGGGCGCGACGGGCAGCGGCAAGACTTCCATCATCAACCTGATCCCGCGCTTCTATGATGCGAGCGAGGGGCAGATCCTGATCGACGGGTACGACGTGCGCGAGGTGAAGATCGACAGTCTGCGGCGGCAGATCGGGATTGTGCTGCAAGAGACCAACCTGTTCACCGGGACCATCCGCGAGAACATCGCGTTTGGGCGGCCCGATGCTTCCGACGAAGAAGTGGTGACTGCGGCGAAGGCCGCGGCCGCGCACGACTTCATCAGCGGCTTTCCCGCAGGCTACGACACGCCGGTCGGCGAGCGCGGTGCGACGCTCAGCGGCGGGCAGAACAGCGCATCGCCATCGCCCGCGCGTTGCTGCTCGACCCGCGCATCC
>CAYJQA010000384.1:5370-5840 GCA_964372065.1 uncultured Litorilinea sp. | reverse complement strand
GTCCAAGGTCTGGGCGAATGGGGCCAACGGTGGGTGAACCACACGATTGCCCCGACCGACGTCGATCCGAATCTGCTGATCTGGGACATGCACCGGCGCATCTATGTGGACCGGCTGCCCGCCCAACGCGTCGTGGCGCAGGTCGACTTTCGCGGCGCGCGGCAAGGCTCGTATTGGCTTGTGTTGGAAAAGCCCGAACCCTCCGTGTGTCTCCAAGACCTGGGCTTTGACGTCGACATCCTGGTCACCACGGATACCGTCGCCCTGCATCGTGTGTGGATGGGCCGGCTCGGCCTGGGCGAGGCCATGCGTGAAGGTTGGATCACGCTGGACGGTCCACCGGACTTGGTCAAAGCTTTCCCCTCCTGGCTGGCGCTCAATCGCTTTGCCGGTATCGCGCCGGCCGTGCGTCTGCCTGCTTGATGGCCGGGCAGCGCACAAGTCGCCCCTGCATGCCAATCCATGCACTT
>CAYJQA010000384.1:0-5360 GCA_964372065.1 uncultured Litorilinea sp. | reverse complement strand
GCCGGCCAATCTCGATTATTGTGCCCAGCGAGCGTTCCATTCGCCGGCGCCAACATTCTCCGCTCGGAGTCGATCCAGTTCGATCCGTGTTGCATAGAGCCTCCTTTCCGAAAGATGCGCGGTTGCCGGTCGCAGGCGGGCAGGTGACAGGCTAACCCCGTGCGGGCTATTAAACGACATGTCGGGCGGCCCTCGGTATCCCTGGGGGATACAGCGAGGGGTACAGAAGCACAACCACCATCCCTGTAATGAGCGAACTCACCTCGTTTGGCGAATGGGTGCAGCAGCGGCGCAAGCTGATGGACCTCACGCAGGCCCAGTTGGCGCAGCGCGTCGGCTGCGCTGGCATCACCATCAAGAAGATCGAGCGCGATGAGCGCCGCCCCTCTCAACAGATGGCCGAATTGCTGGCCGACCATTTGGCGGTTCCGCCGGCGGAGCGCACGCAGTTCCTCAGCATGGCCCGGGGCCAGTTTGTCCCCACCACCGTGACCGCCGACACGCTGCGTCCGCCGCCGTACTTGACGGCGCTCCCGGACCAGCGGCCCGCGCGTTTTGTGGCCCGCCGGCGCGAGTTGGACCACCTGCACGCCCGGCTTGACCAAGCAGTGGGAGGATATACGCGGATCGTCTTCGTCGCCGGCGAGGCCGGCCGCGGCAAGACCGCGCTCCTGGCCGCATTCGCCCGCGAGGCGCAGTCGCGACGGCCCGACTTGCTCGTCGTCACCGGGGTGTGCAGCGCGCAGGGCGACATCGGCGAACCCTACCTGCCCTTCCGCGATGTGCTGGCGCTGCTCACCGGCGACGTGGAAAGCCGGATGGCCGCGGGCAGGGTGATGCCGGAACAGGCGCGGCGGCTGTGGGCATTCCTGCCCCAAACCGTCCGGGCCATTGTCGATCACGGCCCCAGCCTGCTGACGACGCTCGTGTCTGGTCAATCGCTGGCAAATCGCGTCGCGCGCTATGTGATGGGGCAGCCGGACTGGTTGGTACAACTGCAGGGGGCGATCGACCGGCAGCAAGGCGGGTCGGGTTATCTGGAGCAAAATCAGCTCTTTGAGCAGGTGCGCCAGGTCTTGCAGGCGGTGGCCGCCCAACAGCCCATCCTGATCCTATTGGATGACCTGCATTGGATCGACACGGCGTCGCTCAACTTGCTGTTTCATCTGGGGCGACGTTGTGAACGCGACCGGATCATGGTGCTGGGCGCCTATCGGGCCAGCGAGGTCGTCGATGCACACCCCGTGGCGCCGGTGGTGACCGAGTTCAAACGACGCTTTGGGAACTTCCAGCTTGATCTAGAGCGATTTGACCCCGCGGAGGATCGCGAGTTTGTCGATGCGCTGCTGGATACTGAGCCTAACCGGCTGGGCGAGCACTTTCGCGAGCGGTTGTTCTGGCACACCAAGGGCTATCCGCTCTTCACCATCGAACTAGTGCGCCACCTGCGGGAACGCGGCGATCTGATCCGGGACGCGGATGGGCAATGGATCGAGACGGCCGCGCCGGAGGCAGGCGATCTGCCGGTGCGCATCGAGGCGGTCATCAACCAGCGCCTCAGCCGGCTCCAACCGGAGATGCAGGAACTGCTGCGGGTGGCGGCGGTCGAGGGCGAGATCTTCAGCGCCCAGGCGGCGGCGCATGTCCTGCACCTGGACGACCGCACGGTCCTGCAGCGGCTGGCGCATCTGGAGCAAGACCATTGGCTGGTCAGGGAGCACAGCGAGATCGAGGTGGATGGGCGCTTCCTCAATCGCTACCAGTTCAGCCATGTCCTCTTTCAGCACTATCTGTACCGCCAGCTTAGTCAGGGCGAACGGCGGCTGCTGCACCGCGCGGTGGCCGGCGCATTGGTCTGGCTGTATCAAAGGCAGACCGGCGAAATCGCGGTGCAGCTTGCCCACCATTACACCCAGGCCGGGGCGCAGGCCGCGGCGGCCACCTATCACCTCTTGGCCGGCGACCAGGCCATGAAAGGGGCCGCGCTGGAAGAAGCGATCCATTACTATCGCGCGGCGTTGGCCGGCTGGTCCGCCGCAGACGAAGCCGATCGCGCCGCAACGCTGCGGAAGCTCGGGGAGTGCCTGTGGATTTTGGGCCAGACACCGGCGGCGCTGGAAGCATTGCAGGCCTGTTATGCAGCCTATGAACTACTGGGAAACCGCATCGGGGCGGGCGCGGCGCAGCGCCTGATCGGTCGCGTCTATTGGGAGCAAGGCGCGCGCGCCACCTCCCTGGAGCATTACCATCAAGCCCTGAGCATCTTGGAAAGCGAGCCGGAGAGCATCGAACTGGCCCAGGCGGTCAGTTCGATCTCGCAAATGCACATGTTGGCTTCGGAGTATGGGCCGGCGATCGAGTGGGGGGAGCGCGCCTTGGCCCTGGCCAAACGCCTGGGCGCGCAAGAGGTCGTCGTGCACGCCTCGAACAATGTTGGCGTGTCGCTGACGGCCTCTGCCGACCCCGAACGTGGCCTGGACCTACTGCGGGAGAGCCTGCGCCAGTCCTTGGCCCTCAACATGCCCCATGAGGCATGTCGCGTCCACGTCAACTTGGGCGAGTCGCTGGTGTGGCACGGCCGCTATGCCGAAGCCGATACCATCGCCGATAGCCTGCTGGCCTACGCTACCCAAGTAGGCACGACCTTGTTCCAGGGAGTGGCCCTGGTCCACCGGATCCAGTTGGAGTGGTGGCTGGGGCGCTGGGCGCCTGCGATGCGCCGCTGCCAGGAGCTCAGCACTTGGCGCGAGGAATATTCCGGGGCGCAAGTACCCAGAGTGTGGGCCAGCACCTTGTTGGGGTGGATATACAATGACCTGGGCCGGCCGCAATTGGCGCGCCGGGTGCTGGAACTGGGTCTGGGCACGGCCCGCACCATTGACGAATCGCAAACCACTGTTCCGCTCTTGGGCCAGCTAGCCCGGTCGCTGGCTCTCCAGGGGCGCGCAGACGAAGCCGCCGCTCTCATTCAGGAACTCTTGGCGCTGCTCGAACGCAACCCAGGCGCTCACGCCCACGATATTCCGCCGCTCCTGGCAGCGTTTCGCTGGTCGATCCAGGACCGCGCCAGTGGGGAGTCGCTCGCGGCGGCTGACGGCTGTTTGCAGCACCTGGCGCGGATCGAGGCCCAGTTCGGCAGTCCGGAGAGCCGGGCGGCCCTGGCGGAAGCGCGCGGGATCAGGGCCTTGCTTGATGCGCAGACCGCCGTCGCCCGCGAGCATTTGCAGCTTGCGGCCGCCGAGTGGTCGGGACTGAACCGCCCGTATGATCAAGCGCGCGCTCTCACGTCCCTGGGCCAGACGCTGCTGCAGGTAGACGATCGCGGCCAGGCGCAAGCGGCCTTCGATCTAGCCCACGCCATCATCGCTGGACTGGCGGAACAGCTCGAAGACGCGGAAACCCGAGCGGCGTTTCTGCATTCGGCGCTAGTGCAGGAGATACGAAGCGGCCGGTCGGGCTGACGCTATCCGCTTGGGATGAGCGCCGGCCGCGACGATGAAGCGGGTCACGCCGGGCCTGACCCCAGCGGCCGGTATTGGCATGAGCCTGTGATGCTGCTGCCCGGCGTGTTCATCCCGTGCTGCCCGCCTGGCGACGGCAGCCGCTACTTCAGCCGGAACGCAACAAGGGTCTGCAAATCCTGCGGTGCAGTGATGTCGGGGTCGTTGAGGTAGAACTCATAGGCCGTGCCGTCACCCGCGTACCCGTTCTCTGCCATCCACTGCGTCAGCGCGTCGTAGGCCAGCCGGAGGTCGGTATACGGTCCCACATGCAAACAAGTCGCCATGCGACCAGCCTCGAGCCGGCCGGGCTGAACGTTGCCTTTGCCCGGCAGCGACTTGGCAACCGGGAACGCGATTTCCACGTCGAGGTCCTGCATGTCCATATTGTAGTAGGCGGCGTAGGGTGGCCCGACCGGATGCTCGCCCAGTTCCATGAGATACCCGTAGACCGCGCCAAATCCCGTGTCCATGAACGCTGGCAGTTGGTCTACCGGGGTCCGCGCGTGTACGGACAGGGTCAACTGCGTTGCTCGCTCTTCGACACGACATGCGTATGCCATGGATCTGCCTCCTCGTGATGGGGATTCAACGGAATGATGGTCCATTGGAATTGTACCGCGCGTTGCCGTGTCGCTCTATCGCGTCTTGGCGACATTCTTGGCGACAGGACGATGGCTGCGCTCTGATAGCAACGTTCAAGAAAGGTCTACCTCCCGGACAGCGCTCGCTTGGTCCGCCAATGCCGGTACAGGAACAGTAGGCGCAGGGGCAAGCCGTCAAAGACCAGACGTGTGAGCAGGCCGCGCCAACCGGCAGGATGGACCAGACTGATGCGATCCGTCAATTCGACGCCTGACGCTACCTGACGGAAAATGTGTTGGTGTACCCAGAGCGCCATCGGCCCCTTGATCATCCGGTCCACAAATGAGATGGCGGTAGGGCCGGCTTCGTGTCTGGCTACCCACCGAATCGGCACAGGGCCAAACCACAGGTTGAAGTCCACATCCCCCTCCGTGAGCGACACCCGCGAATCGCGCAGCAGTTGCACTACCAGTGGCGGTGGCGTCAACCGTGGCAGCGCTTTGACGTCGCCGTGGAAAGCCAACATGGCCGCCATAGTCGTGGGTATGATCGATTGGTGCTCGAAAGTCTTGGCGTTAGTGTCCACAGTCCGGCTCCATCTTGGGCAGACAGTCATCGACGACGGTGTGCAAGTTGTTGATTATTTGTGCATGTATTGTATTATAAATGAATAGAATTTGTCCAGGGCGGGATGGGCTGAATGCGGGCTGTTCACGATTTTGCCGGCACCGCAACTATCGTGCAAATAGACATGTGTCCTCGTGTCGTTATGTGTACTTAAGTTCTCAAGCCGGTGGTCCATACACTCATGACCGCAATCCCCGTACCCAACAATCGAGTGTCATTGAGCGCCCTGGGCGCGCTGCTGGGACAAAAGAGCGTGCTGGCCGCGCTGGAAGTGTTCCACGCGGAGTTGGGCGACGTGTTTCGGCTTCCGGTGCCGGGCTTTAGTCCTGTGATGTTGGTTGGCGCAGAGGCAAATCGGTTTGTCCTGGTCGAACAGCGCAGTGATCTGCGTTGGCGAGCGGAGCAAGACCCGGTCACCCGCCTGTTGCAGCACGGTGTTCTGGTCGAGGACGGTGATTTCCACGACAGTCTGCGCCGGCAGATTAACCCGGCATTGCACCGGCGAGCACTGGAACACTACGTGGAAGCGATGTGGCGCTGTACGAATACCATCATCGACGATTGGCGCGCTGCTCCACTGGACATGTTGGTTGAGACGCGCAAGATCGCCTTGCTCACTCTGGCGCGCACGCTATTTGACGTCGACTT
>CAYJQA010000383.1:0-5842 GCA_964372065.1 uncultured Litorilinea sp. | reverse complement strand
CTGCACAGCCATACGATTTACAGCAAGGACTGTCTGACGACCACGGCGGCGTTGATCGCGCGGGCGCGGGCGGTGGGGCTGGACAAGATCGCCGTGACGGAGCACAACAACTTGGCCGGCGCGCTGGCGGCCAAAACGCTCGCGCCGGACCTGGTGATCGTGGGCGAGGAGATCAAGACAACGCACGGGGAGATTATCGCCTACTTCGTCCAGGAGGAAGTGCCGCGCGGGCTGTCGCCGCAGGAGACAATCGCCCGGCTGCGGGCGCAGGGCGCGGTGATCAGCATCCCCCACCCGCTGGACTCGCTGCGACGGTCGGCCATGGGGCGGGAAAACGTGCTGGGCATCATCGACCAGGTTGATGCGCTGGAGGTCCGCAATGCGCGTTGTGTGGTGCCGCGCGATAATCGGGCCGCGGCGGAACTGGCGGCGCAGCACGGCAAGCTGATCACGGCGGGCAGCGACGCGCACACGCTGGGTGAGGTGGGGCGCTGCGCGGTGTCCATGCCGCCCTTTGAGGACACGGCTGAGAGCTTCCGCGCCGCGCTGGCACAGGCGCAGCCCGTGGGCGTGGAAAGCCCATTTTGGCCGCACTTTGCCAGCACCTACGCCAAGTGGCGAAAGCGTTTCTTCTCCGTTCGTCTCCCGTGACGGCTGACGCTTATGGCGGGCGTCACCTACCCCCTGCAAGAAGCCGTCTGAAAAGGCTTGCCCCGGCTGTCATGCTGAGGCCACAGGCCGAAGCATCCCGCAGAAGGGGATGCTTCGCTGCGCTCAGCATGACAGGGCTGCCCTCTTTTCAGACAGTCTCTAGCGTTTGAACCTACTGATCCACGACGGACCCGTCGATGTGCAGACGGGTGTGGACCTTGCGCGGGCGGTAGGGGTGGCGTATGGCCGCATCCTCGGCCAGCTCGATACCGATGCCGGGCGCATCGGGGATGATGAGAAAGCCGTTCTCGCAGCGCAGGGTGGTCTTCACAATCTCGCTCTTGGGCGGCTCGTGCTCGCCCAACGGATACTCCTGAAGCGCAAAGTTGGGGATGCAGGCGGCGAGTTGGATGCAGGCCGCGGTGCTGACCGGGCTAAGCGGGTTGTGGGGGACGACGCCCACATGGTGCGCCTCGGCCAGCGCGGCGATCTTCTTGCTGTGGGTCAGGCCGCCGGCAAGACAGACGTCGGGGCGCACGTACTGGACCGCGCCGCGGCTGAGCAGCGCCTCGAACTCGTAGATGGTGTGCAGGCGTTCCCCGGTGGCGATGGGGATGTGGATGTTCTGGGCGACCAGCGCCATCGCATCGAAGCTGTCCGGCAAGATGGGGTCTTCGTAGAAGAACGGGTGATACGGCTCGATGCCGCGCGCCAGCACAATCGCCTCGGCGGGCGCAAGGCGGCGATGAATCTCCACGCACAGGTCCACTTCGTTGCCGACGGCCTCGCGATAGCGCGCCACGGTGTCGATGGCGTCGGCCATCTTCGCGGCGTGTGTCTTGAAGTAGGGCACGTCGTGCTCCTCGTCCAGGAAGGGCGTAAGATGGCCGACCGCGGTGAAGCCCAGGGCCTTGGCGTCGATACAGCCCTGGACGAGCTTTTCCTGGGTGTCGCCAAAGACGTGATAGTAGACGCGGGCCTTGTCGCGCGTCTTGCCGCCGAGTAGCTGGTAGGTGGGCACACCGAAGAACTTACCCGCGATGTCCCACAGCGCGATGTCGATGGCGCTAAGCGCGCCCATGATCGCCGCGCCGCGGAAATGGGTCCACCGATAGAGATACTGCCAGTGATGCTCGATCCGCAGCGGGTCCTGGCCGATCAGGTAACGCTTGAAGGTCTCGACCGCGCCCGCGGAGGCTTCGAGATAGCCCCACGCGCCGGATTCGCCTAGCCCGGTGAGACCTGCGTCGGTGTGCACCTGGACAAACAAATAGCGGTCCACAAAGATGGTCTGGATGTCTGTGATCTTCATCGTGACCTCCTATACTGGGTGTGGGATTAGCTCCGGGTGGCAAGGATGGCGCAGAAGCCATCCGCGGGCGGGAGCCGGTCAGGGGCGAGGCCGGGCAGTATGCGAACGTCCGTGAAGCCGTGGCGCGCCAGCAGCGCACGATAGCCCTCTTCCCGATAGGCCTGGAACGACTGGGCGTAGCGCGTGACTGCGGCCGTGGCGGCGTCGATCACATAGTAACGCCGGGTTTGGGTTTCCTCGATGGCGTCCCAATGGTTTTCGGTCAGGCAGAGATGGGGCGCGGGGCCGAACAGCCCGCCCGTGCCGGTAAACCAGGCGGTCGTATGCGCCGGTTGGAGTTCCAACGCGGCGAAGGTATGCGGCTCCAATAGAAGCTGCGCGCCGGGTCTGAGCGCGGCATGGCACTTGTCCAGGATGGCGGCGATATGGGGCGGGGCGAAAATGTTGAGTTCGCCGTAGAGGAGCATGGCAAAGTCACAATCCTGCCCGTAGTCGGCGACGCGCAGGTCGGCCAGCCGATACGTGGCGGTCAGCCCTTCTGCCGCAGCCGTGGACCGGGCGTAAGTGATGGAGGCGGGCGAGTAGTCGATCCCGGTGCAGGTGTGGCCGAGGCGGGTAAGCCGGTTCGTGTAGAGGCCGGGGCCGCAGCCCAAGTCCAGCACGGCGGACGGTTGCCCAGCCAGGAGCGCGCCGTGGATCCAGTCCACGCACGCATCGATCAACGCGACGCGGCGGCTGGCGAGGTCGTGCTCCTGGGAGAGATGCTCGGCCAGCATCCGCGCGCTGAAGTCCGGGTCGTGCCAGGGGATATTGTCGCCTTCGCTCCAGGGCAGTGGGGCGGGCGTGCGCTGCACAATGTCCAACAGGTTCATGGCGCGAATTGCTCCTGTGGTCCTGTGATGTGGTGTGCATGGTTATTGTAGCACAGCCACTAGCTGCTTTAGGTGGGCGGTTCCAGGAGACGCTCCTGGTAGATGCGCCGGATCGTGGCTTCGATCTCCGGCTCGCGCACGCTGAGGTCCTGGATGCGGTAGCGGGCGGAGAGGCGGCCAATGAGCTCGGAGGCCGTGATCGACCCGCGCTCAAACTCGTAAGTCGCCCGGAGACCGGCGACCTCGACGAGGGTCGCGCCGTCCACGGCCGGCGTGGGGTAGGCTTCCGCAAGGTCCACGATCACCTGCCGCGGCCCACCGAAGCGATCTTGCAGCTCACCCAGCCCGCCGTCATAGAGCAGCCGTCCGTGGTCGATGATCAGCACACGCTCACAGAGGCGCTCTACGTCCTGGAGGTCGTGCGTGGTGAGGACCACGGTGACGCCATGCTCACCGTTTATGTGGCGGATGAACTGGCGGATGCGCTCCTTGGCGACGACGTCCAGGCCGATGGTCGGCTCGTCGAGAAAGAGGATGGGCGGCTGGTGGAGCATGGCGGCGCAAAGGTCGGCGCGCATGCGCTGGCCCAGGGAAAGCGAGCGAACAGGCGAGTTGATGAACGCGTCCAACTCCAGGATGGCGCGGAACTCGTCGAGATTCGCGGCAAAGCGCGGCTCCGGCACGCGGTAGACATGGCGCAGGAGGTTGAGCGAGTCGATGACCGGGAGGTCCCACCAGAGGGTGGTGCGCTGGCCGAAGACCGCGCCGATGGCGGCGACGTAGCGGGCGCGCTCGCGCCAGGGCACATACCCGTTTACCTCCACTTGGCCCGCGGTTGGGACCAGCAGCCCCGTGAGCATCTTGATCGTGGTGGACTTGCCTGCGCCATTGGGGCCGAGGTAGCCGATCAGTTCGCCCGGCGCGACCGCAAACGAGACATCGTCTACCGCGCGCACCTCGGTGCGGGCGCGGCCAAAGAGGTCGCGCAACCCGGCCCACCGTCCCGTGTGGCGCTTGTTGACATAAAACGTCTTGCTGAGTCCCTCAACGCGGATCATGGGCGTGTCCACGGTCAGGTTCCTGTGCTCTGATAGTGGCGGAGACCGAAGCGCCAAAAGGCCAGCGCGACGGCGAGGACGGCCATACCCGCCAGTGGCGCGACAAAGCGCGTGAACCCGGGCAGGCCAAAGGGGTCCGGCTTGTCCAAAAAGTAGAGCGCGGGATAGTAGTTGAGCAGCCCGGCGGGAATGATGAAGGTGAACAGGGAGCGCAGCCAGGTGGGGTAGATGTGCATAGGATAGCTGATCAACTCGCTGGTGCCATAAGTGAAGATGTTGACGACCTCGATCGACTCGATGGTCCAGAAGGTGATGGTCGCGCCGATGATGAAGAGCCCGCCGAAGAAGGCCAACATCCCGAAGAGGACAAAGGGCAGGTAGGCGATCTTGCCCGGCGTCCATACCAGGTCGGTGGCGGCAACGGCATAGGCCAGGATCGCCGCGCCCTGAACGATGCGGCCCAGACGACGAATTAGGAACTCGTCGCCAAAGACTTGCAGCGTGATGTTGACGGGGCGCAAGAGCAACTGGTCGAAGGTGCCGCGGCGGACGCGTTCGCCAAAGGCGCGCGGGTCGAAGCCGCTGAAGATCATGTCCATCACGCCGAACGACGTCTCCAACAGGCCGTATAGAAACGCGATCTCGCCGAGCGTCCAGCCGCCCAGCGCGCCGAAGCGTTGGAGCACCAGCGCAATGCTGAGAAAGAAGCCGCCCAGCGAGAGGGCGGTCCCCAAGACGTCGACGAAGAAGGCGACGCGGTACTGCGCCTGGGACCGGATCTGCGCGCCGACCAGGCGGCGGTAGATGTCCAGGTTGTGGCGCAGGGTAGCTGCGAAGCCGGGACGGGTGGACGAAGCTGTCTGCCGCATGGGTCAGCCGCCCTGGATGACTAGCCGGCGTTGGCCCGCGCTCAGGACGACTTGGGCCACGACAATCAGCGCGGCGGCCCAGACCGCCTGCCGGATCAGCGACCATACCAGGTCCGGTCCGGTCAGCAGGCCGAGATAGACTTCGACCGGTGTGGTGACCATCGCCGGGAAGGGCGTCGCCTCACAGATGGCGCGGAACCAGTCCGGGAAGAAGCGCAGCGGCATGAAGAAACCGGACAGCACCCAGAGGAAGCCGAAACAGAAGCGGCCAATCCCGGCGGCGTTGGGCGTCCAGAAGGCCGCCAGGTTGACCACAAAGCGGAAGGTGAAGCTGACCAGCCAGCTGAGCACAATGGCGACGAACAGGCCGAACCACTGCCAGGCTGAAGAAGGGACGGTGATGTCCACGACCAGCGCGTAGATGACCATGATGGTGACGCCGCGCAAGAGGAGGTTGACGGCGGCGCGGCCCAGGTCCACAGCCATCCAGAAGCCGAAATAGCGCATGGGGCGCAGCATGTCGGCGGCGACTTCGCCGCTGTGGACGGAGCGAATGACGTCATACCAGCCGAAGACGCTGAGATAGGCGATGAGCGCCTGGGTCAAGCCGGTGTAGGTGATGGCATCCTGCAGCGTGAGTCCGCTGACCTCTTGACGGGCGGCGTACAGGGCGACCATAACCGCGGCGCGCAACAGGCCGAAGAAGATATTGGTCGCGACGCCCGCCCACATGGCCGCGCGGTAGGTCAACTGGCGCTGAAAGGCGAGCCGGACGATTTCCCAGTAGAGACGCATGGGAGCTACCTTGGCGGTGGCGGTTCGTTTGCCGACTCGGTAGCATACCATATGCCCAGCATGGCGAAAAAATCGGGTATGATTAGCACGTCCAGCATTTTCAGAGCCGCATACGCGCCGCAAGCACCGGCGTACCATCGAGGAGGGTCTATGCGTGTTCGTGAAGTAGTGGTCACAGGGCAAAATCAGGTCGAACTCCAGACGCGCGAGCTTGACGAGTCGGCGCTCGCTCCAGGCGAACTCCTGATCGAGACGGAAGCGACGTACATCAGCACGGGGACGGAA
>CAYJQA010000382.1:0-5846 GCA_964372065.1 uncultured Litorilinea sp. | reverse complement strand
GCCTATAACAACACCGTCTATCACACAGGCGTTGATAGTAAGGGGATCACTTGTCAAGGCTGTGGGACCGACGTGTTGGTGGCGAAAAACAACATCTTCTGGGTGGATCGGGAACCGATTAGCAGCAGCGGGCCGTTTGTCGAGGAAAACAACATCTTTTGGGCGACGCTGGGCAATCCCTTGCTGAACTTCACCCGGAGCCAGACGTCGCAGATCGCCAATCCCGCCTTTGTCGACATCTTCGCCACGAACTTTCGCCTGCAAAATACCAGCCCGGCCCGTCAGGCGGGCACACTGGAGTCCGTCACCGCCGGTTACGCGGCCGATCTCGACCTGGTAGCGGTGCCGCAAGAGAGCGCCGTCGATATGGGGGCCTATGAATCTACCGAATCCGGTACGCCGGCCCCCACGCCAACGCCCAGCCCGATTGTGGACTGCTCGATCAGCATCAACCAGGCCGATCTCTATACGGCGAACAGCAGCGTTCGCATCACGGCCAATGTGCCGAACGGCGCCCAGATGATGGTCGGCAACGACGCCGGCTTCACCGGCGCGACGTGGCAGGCCTATCAGCCCGGCTTTGATTGGGTCTTGCGGGAGACTGCGGGTCGCATTGCCACCCTGTTGGTCTATGTACGCATTGTGGACGCGAGCCAAACGCCGCTGTGTAGCGAAAGCCACCTCAGCGATGACATCATCTATGATCCCATTGCGCCCACGGTCACCGTCGCGGCCACCGCGCTGGCGGCGGCTGCCGCCGAGCCTGCCCAGGCCGATCCCGCCGCGGCGATGCTGCTGGAGATCGTCGCCAAAGACCAGGACAATGGGAGCGGCGTAGTGGAAATGCAGATCAGTCTGGACCCGGCGTTCGAGAGCCAGCCCTGGCAGCCGTTTATGCCGACCACCACCGTGCAAGGCGCGACCGGTCGCACCGTCTATGTACGCGTCCGCGATGGCGCGGGGAATAGCTCGCCAACTGCCGCGGTGACCCTCGGCGACCAGGGCGATCTACCGCAACGCATGACGCTGCCGTATGTCACGCGCTGACCTCGCAGTGGGGGCGTCCCGTCGCCGTGTTTGGTCGTTCTGGACCGCGGCGACGGCTAGTGGATAGGAGGTAATCGTGTTTGTCCGTGTTGTCCTAATGACGTTACTTGCCATAGCTTGTTTGCTTGGTACATCAACGCCGTCCGTGACCGCCGCGGCGCTGCAGGGCGCATCGGCGGTCGAAGACGTCCCCTACCATCTCTTTCTCCCGCAAGTTGGGTCCATGCGGGACGACGCCTTGCAGGTCACCGAGGGCAGTGGGGAGGCCGGCGACAGCCTGGCCGTGATCCCCCTGGCGACCAGCGGCGCGGTCTACTACGTCGATTGCAGCGCCGGCAGCGACGCCAAAGACGGCAGATCGCCGGCCAATGCCTGGCGCACCTTAGCCAAAGCCAACCAAGCCAGCCTCGCACCCGGCGACCAGTTGCGCTTTAAGCGCGGCTGTAGCTGGACCGGCCCCCTTGATGCGACCTGGCGCGGGGCCGAAGACCAGCCTGTCTATATTGGCGCGTATGGAACGGGCGAACTGCCCAAGATCCAGAATGCCTATTCTTCCAATGTTCGCATCAGCGGAACCTATCTGGTAATCGACAGCCTGCACGCGACCCTGTCTGCGCCGCCAAACCCCGATCCGAATTGCCGAAACCAGCCGGTCGCCTGGAAAGCGGGCTTTGCGTTTCAGAGCGGCTCATCCTATTCGATCGTACAGAACTCCAAAGCGACGAAGCTCGCCATCGGCATGTTCTTCTCCGGTGACTCGCACGATAACGCGGCGCTCTATAACACGATCACCGACAACAGCGTAGTCTGGGAACTGACACAAAATAGCACGCTGGGGGCAATGGGGGTTCTGCTGCAAGGGAATCGCCAAGAAATCGGGCACAACTACTTCGCCAACAACCGGAGCATCTGCACCTACAACGGTATTCCCGAAAGCAACTCCGTCGAGCTTTTCGCCGCGCGTAACTCCCAGATCCACCACAATGTGTCGTATCAAGACCGCGTCTTCTCCGAACTGGGCAGCAGTTCATCGCAGCGGGCCGAAAACAACACCTACGCCTACAATCTGCACGTTGCCGGAGATGACAACGCGCCGGGCAATGCACGGTTCATTGTCACGCGCGGGTGGAACCATCCCTTTGGTCCCGTTGTGAATACCCAGGTGTACCACAACACGATCTATCTCACCGATCGCGACAGCAAGGGCGTCACGTGCGGCATGTGCGGCAACCAGATCCTGATCTTGAAGAACAATATTCTTTGGGTGGATCGCGAGCCGGTTTGGAGTGATACGCCCTTTGTGGAAGCCAACAACCTCTACTGGAGCAGCGACGGCAAGCCACTGGTGCTGTTCCAGGGTTTCACGATGAGTCCGGGTTCGATCATTGCCAATCCCCAATTCGCCGATGCGGCCAACGGCAAGTTCAACCTTACGGCCGGGAGCCAGGCCATCGGCCGCGGCGTCGCCGATCTGGTGGGGTTCACCTACGATCTACTCCAGTCGATTGTCCAGTTGGACGCCAAGCCGGATCTCGGTGCGTATCAGTTCCGGACTGCGCCGTGGCGGCAGGTCTTCGCCATCCCCGGTCGGATCGAGGCGGAGAACTATCGCGAAGGCGGCGAGGGCGGCGGCTACCATGACACCACGGCCGGCAACAGCGGCCGCGCCTATCGCGAAGATGGCGTTGACATTGAGGTAACACAGGATACCGGCGGCGGCTACGATGTCGGGTGGGTGGCGGCGGGCGAATGGCTCGCCTATGATATTGTCGTGGGCACGACCGGAACCTACCGCGTTACGGTGCGCGTTTCGACGCCGGCCGCCAACGGGCGCTATAGGATCGAGTTGGACGGGCAAAATATCAGCGGTGCGGTCCCCATTCCCTGGACAGGCGATTGGCAGACCTGGACCGATGCGAGTGTGACCGTGCCCATGACGGCCGGCCAACACACCCTGCGCTTTGTCGCCGGGACCGAAAGATTCAATCTGAATTACCTGCACTTCGCCAAGATTCAGTAGCGGCGCGCCAAGCATCTGACGTTTGGGTGCTGCCAATCGTCGCGGCGGCGAACGCTTAAAACGTATTGCAATCGTCAGATTTGCCGTATGCGGGCGACGGCCGACCCCATTAGTGGGTCACGCGTCGCGGCCTTGATCGGCACCGGCGGCGTCCACTTTAGCGCCGCAAGCAGATTCCCCCCGTCACTCCTGATCGCCGGATACTTGCGCGGATTGCCAAACGCGTGGGTATCCGGCGATTCTTATGTCTCCAGCGTCAGGATAGCGTAGAAAACCCGTCAAGGTTGCGGCGCGATTTGGCCGCCGCCTGCGTCGGCATCGCGTGGAGCTTGCGTCAACGCAAGATATGCCAAGGGTCCAGATATTTCGGGCCATCGTTGTTACTTTATCAAGCATGTTTTGTCTAGACGCAGGTCGTCTCGCAACTATGTTCAGTGCCTTGCGCACGATTGTGACCGAGTCCGCAACTAAAGAGGGTTATCACACCTACCGATAACGGAGTTCCAAGACAGAGACCCTGTCCTGTAATTCGCCTCATTACCCCCCATCGCTGACCCACCACTCCCATCGCTCAACCGCATCGTTCCACGGACCTATCGCCGCACCAATCGTTGCAGCGTATGTTGACATTGTTTGTCTTCAGCTTGGGCGGCCAAGCCGTCCAGTAATGGCCCACTATTTGGTATGGACATGACAGCTATGGTGAAGGAGAGAGACAGCTATGACTTTCCCAGTTCCTTTGACGGCGACAATTCCGCCTTGGGTGGGGACAGAGCCGGCAAGCCCAGAGCATGGTCTTGCTGACACGGGCAGTGCGAACAGTGGCCTCGTCGACAAGCACCGTCGACACCCGACCGTCACTGTCGTGATTCCCGCGCTCAATGAAGCGGAGAATCTGCCGCATGTATTGCCGCAGATTCCGGTTTGGGTGGATGAAGTGCTGCTGGTGGACGGCAACTCGACCGACGGTACACCGGAGATCGCGCGCCGGCTCTCGAGCAAAGTCCGCATCGTCCGCCAGGAGGGGAGGGGTAAGGGGGCCGCGCTGCGGTCCGGGTTCGCCGCCGCCACCGGCGACATTATCGTCATGATGGACGCCGATTGCTCCACCGATCCCGCCGAGATTCCGCTCTATTGCGCGGCGCTGCTGAGTGGCGCGGAATTTGTCAAAGGCTCGCGCTTCCTGCAGGGCGGCGGTACGTCCGACATGGAGTTGCACCGGATGATGGGCAACTGGGCGTTTGTGGTTGCCGTGCGCGTCCTGTTTGGGGCGAAATACACTGATCTTTGCTATGGCTACAACGCCTTCTGGCGGCATGTTCTACCTGCACTGGAACTGGATGGCGATGGCTTTGAGATCGAGACGATGATGAACCTGCGCGCCTTGCGCGCCGGGTTGCGGGTCGCCGAGATCCCCAGCTTCGAGTTCAGACGGAAGTTCGGCACCAGCCGGCTGCGCGCCATTCCCGACGGTTGGCGCGTGCTCAAGACGATTCTGAGCGAACGTTTTGTGCGCCGGTCGAGCCGTCCCGAAGCTGAGTACGCCACCCCCTAAGGGAGCCGGATCCGGCAACGGGCCGGCTGTAGGTCGTGTGCCCTCAACGCACCCGCGCTGAGGGCACGCCCAGACCCGAACGGGTTTCTGCAATAGCCGACCTTCATGAGGTAGACCATGACACATTCCGCGCCGGCAACCGCTTCGCGCAAGCGGTCCCCTGCGCTTGCCTGTTCTGTGATCATCTGCGCCTATACCGAACGCAGATGGGGCGAACTGGTCAAGGCAGTCAAGTCATTACGCCGACAAACGCTGCTTCCCGCCGAAATCATTGTGGTGGTGGACCACAATCCATCCCTGCTGCAGCGTGTCCGCGCTGAAATACCGGGCGTTATCGTGGTCGAGAATCACGAGGAGCACGGTCTTTCCGGCGCACGCAACAGTGGGCTGGCCGTGGCCCAGTGCGAAGTGATCGCCTTCCTGGACGACGATGCGATTGCCGCGACCAACTGGCTGGAAGAGCTGACGCACGAGTATCACGACCCCCAAGTGGTGGGCATCGGCGGGGCCATCCTGCCCATCTGGATGCACCGCCAGCCTGCTTGGTTTCCCGAAGAGTTCAACTGGGTTGTCGGCTGCTCGTATCGTGGCCTGCCCGCGGCAACCGTGACGGTGCGCAATCTGATCGGCTGCAATATGTCGTTTCGCCAAGAAGTCTTTGCCGCGGTCGGCGGGTTCCGCAGCGGCATCGGGCGGGTCGATACGCGGCCGGTCGGCTGCGAAGAAACGGAGTTCTGCATCCGCGCCAAGCAACTGTGGCCCGACCGTAGCCTGCTCTACAAGCCCAGCGCGCGCGTCTTTCATCATGTGCCGGCCAACCGTGCCTCGTGGCGCTATTTCTTCGCCCGCTGCTACTTTGAAGGCATCGCCAAGGCCGCCGTCGCACGCTACATCGGCGCGAAAGATGGCTTGGCGTCGGAGTGGAAGTACAGCTTGCAGACGCTGCCGACAGGCGTCGTGCGCGGGTTGGCCGATGCCGCCTTCGAGCGGGACCCGGCGGGTCTGGCGCGCGCCGGCGCGATCATGGCCGGGTTGGCCGCTACGACGACCGGGTATCTGGTCGGCAACGTTACGAGCGCGGCCTAACCGCCGCGTCACGGCTCTGCACACCCTGGACCTATACACACATGGCACGAGCAAGCGAATGATCGCCGAAAATTACACAATCGCGCCCACATCGGGAGCCTTGCCTGCCGCCGACAGCGCAGTCGGCTGGGACGGCAC
>CAYJQA010000381.1:0-5852 GCA_964372065.1 uncultured Litorilinea sp. | reverse complement strand
GCGTTGCCGAGCCGACCGACGAGTGGACGTTCGCCGAGTTGTCCGCGTGGGCGCAGGAAGCCACCACGCCGGACGTCTTTGCCTACTACGCCGCCGACCGCTCCGGCGGCGGTTCGTTCTCCGGCATGCCGTTCCTGCGCCAATGGGGTGTCGAATTGGTTAGCGAAGACGGCACCCAGGCCACCATCGCCGACCATGCCGAAGCCCTTCAGGCCGCGCACCAGTTCGACTACGATCTATTTACCACGAACAAGGTATCGCCTGCCTACACGCCGGGCGGAGCCAATGCGCCCGAGCTGTTCGGCGGCCAGCAGGTACTGGCCGTAGACATCTGGCCGTTCCGCATCACTATCTATCCCGCCAGCTTCACCGACTTCGAGATGGACTTTGTGTTGACGCCGGTCGTCAACAAGGGCGACGCGCGCCGCAGCATGCTCAACGAGCACGTCTTCGGCATCACCACCGCGTCCAAGGCCCCGGATGCCGCGTTCAAGTTCCTCACCTGGATCGCGGGCAAGGAGATGAACGTGCAGGCGTTGGTACAGGGCCAGAAGGGCCCCATCGCCCGCGCCGACGTGTGGGCCGACGACCGCATCTACGAAGCTGCCCCGACCTATCGCAAACTCGCGCCGATTATGGAGAACATCGAGCCGGACTTCGCGATCGCCAACTTCCGCGGCGAGGAGTTCGACATGGCCTACCAACAGGTCTATGACGCCGTGCTGCTGGGCGAAAAGCAGCCCTCGCCGGCCGTCATCGAGGAAATGCAAACGCTCTGTCAGGCAGTCCTGGACAAGGAAGCCGCCTAGTTGGTCTTTGGGCCACCGGTCGCCGCGGCGCCCGGGGGGTCTCTTATGATACTGGACTGCGAAATGGCTACCCAAACCTCTGCTGTTGCCCCACCGTTGTTGCCGCGCCGCGAAAAGATGTCGCGCATGCGCCGCCAAGAAGCCTGGATGGGCGTTCTCTATCTCTCGCCGTGGATCATCGGATTTATCGTCTTTGTGGCCGGGCCACTGCTGGCGTCCATTTACTTGAGCTTCACCAAGTACAACGTCATGCGTCCCCCGCAGTTCATTGGTCTGGACAATTACATCTACGCCTTCTCCAAAGACGATCTCCTGATTCCGTCCATCGTCCGCACCTTTTACTACACCCTCCTCCTCGTGCCGCTGGCCATGGCCGGTTCGCTACTGGTGGCCATCCTGCTCAACAACAAGCTGGTCCTTACCACGGTTTGGCGCACCTTCTTCTTCCTGCCCACCCTCACGCCGCTGATCGCGGCCGCGCTGCTGTGGCGCTGGATGCTCAACCCGGACGTGGGGCTGGTCAATTACCTGCTGTCGCTGGTGGGCATCAAAGGGCCGGGGTGGTTGTCCAGCACCGACTGGGCCATTCCGGGGCTGGTGCTCATGGGGTTGTGGGCCAGCGTGGGCGGCTCGCGCATGATCATCTTCCTCGCCGGACTCCAGGACGTGCCCCAGGAGTTGCTGGAAGCGGCGGAGATTGACGGCGCAGGCACCTGGTCCAAATTCTGGAACGTGACGCTGCCGCTGATCACGCCCACCGTCTTCTTTAACCTGGTGTTGGGCATCATCTTTGCCCTCCGCACCTTTGACGTGGCCTTCATCGCCACCAACGGCGGCCCGGCCCGCGCCACCTGGTTCATCTCACTCCACATCTACCAGAACGCGTTTGTCACCTTTGACATGGGCTATGCCTCGGCGTTGTCGTGGCTCTTCTTTATCGTGCTGTTTGGCCTGACCTACTTGCAGTTCCGCACGTCGGGGAGCTGGGTCTTCTATGCCGGGGAGCGCACATAATGGCAGATACACTCAGTCCCGCCACGCCGCGTACGGAGGGTGCCCCGCGGTCCACGCCGCGGACAGCGTCCTACCGCAAAGTGCGCCTGACCAAATGGGTCGTCCTGTACATCATCGTAATCGTCGGCGCGACCGCTTCCATGTTCCCCTTCTTCTGGACCCTGGTCAGCTCGGGCAAGAACATCAACGAGTTGTACTATTACCCGCCCACCTTCTGGCCGGAGAAACAGCAGTTCGTCGCCAACTACATCGAAGCCTGGAACGCCGTCCCCTTCGGCCAGTGGTTCATCAACTCGTTCTATGTAGCCTTCATGGCGCTCCTGGGCACCATCATCTCGGCCACGCTCTCCGCCTACGGCTTCGCCCGCTTTCGCTTTCCCGGTCGCGACTTGTTCTTCTATATCACGCTCGGCACCATGATGATGCCGGTGGAAGTGACGCTCATCCCCACCTATCTGCTCTTCAAGCAGTTCGGCTGGATCGATACCTATCACCCGCTGATCGTGCCGGCCTGGTTTGGCGGCGGCGCGTTCAACATCTTTCTCATGCGCCAGTTCATGCTCGGCATCCCCTTTGACCTGGACGAGGCGGCCAAGCTCGACGGCGCCAGCTCTTTCCGCATCCTGTGGCAGATCATCGTGCCGCTGTGCCGGCCCGCCATCGCGACGATGGCGACGTTGGGTTTCATCACGCAGTGGAACAACTTCCTCGGCCCGTTGATCTTTCTCAACACCCAATCCAAGTACACCGTCGCCGTGGGGATGCGCTACTTCCAGACCACGGTCGCCCAGGGGTCGGCGGTCGTCTCGCGGCCGCAGGACCATCTGCTCATGGGCGCGTCCATCATGGTCGCGCTGCCCTGTCTGATCCTGTTCTTCTTGGGCCAACGCTATTTCGTCCAGGGCATCGTCACCACCGGCATCAAGGGCTAATCGGACGCCTGCCGGCGCACCCGGCAGGCGTGTTTCGTGGAAGTAAGGAAGTATCCCGGTAACCCCGTAGGGGCGGTTTCCGCGCCCCAGGGGCACCCGCCACTGGGAGCGAGACCGCCGCTACAACTGCCTGGTTGTTTTCTTTACATTCATCAAACATGCGTGCACACGCCTACCGCGTGCGTTCTGTCCAGCCGCCCACCAGTTGTCTGCACCGCAGCAACATAGCCCGTGCCGTCGCCGTTGAGCGCGGGCCGCTTCCTCTCCGTTCCTCACACAGCCTGCAGGAGCGTACCCATGAACAACGTTCACGACCCGTTTGAACTGCGGAAGCAGTACAAGTATTTGCGCGTGGTCGATGTTGTCGACGCCATGGACGGCTTGGGCTATTTCAACGTCGGCCTCATGTGGCCGGAGATCCGCCCGCTGTGGCTCGGCATGAAGTTTTGGGGGCCGGCGCTGACGATCCGCTGTGTGCCGTCCAACCGGCCCATGTGGAAACTGGATAACACGGAGGACATTGTCGACGCCCACGGCATTTGGTTCAAGGAAGTGGGCCGGATCGGCGTCGAAGGCCGCGTCAAGCCGGGCCATGTCATCGTCACGGATACCGGCGGCGCGCCGGAGGTCGGCTATTGGGGATCGAATAACACTTTGGGGATGGTGGCCGCGGGGGCCGTGGGCATCGTCACCGACGGCTATTGTCGCGACACCGCCGAGGTCGCCCTGCAGAAGACGCCGGTCTGTGCGCGGGCGCGCGGGCGCACCATCATACCGGGCCGCATCATGGTGGCCGAAGTCGAGGTCGCGGTCGGGTGCGGCGGCGTCCAGGTTCGCCCCGGCGACATGGTGGGCTGTGACGACGACGGCCTCGTCGTCGTGCCGCAGGAGATTGCCGATGAAGTCGCCGTGCACGCCAAAGCGATTCTACTGGCAGACATGCGCGGACGGCGCGCTCTGTATCAGCGTCTCGGCATGGTGATGGATGAGACCGTCGATGTCGAGCAGGTCGAAGCCTATTACGCATCCCTTTAGCGGAGACGAACCTGCGTGCCCCCGGCGCCAGGTCCAGCCGCCAAGATCAGATGTCATCGCCGGTGTCAGTGAACAAGGTTTGGCGCACCCCCATTCGCCCTTGACGTGTAGTGGTCCGGGCGCGTCACCGCGCAGCAACTCCGTCCCGCGTGGTCCGCACACATCGCAAAGGAGCCTATCCCATGACCCAGCAGCAGAAACCGTCTAACGTCAACCGGCGCGACTTCTTGCGCCTCAGTGGTCTGGCCGCGGCCGGCGTGCTCGCATCAGCCTGCGCCCCTACCGTGCCCGCGGCGGCCCCCGCCGAAGCGCCTGCCGCCGCACCCACGGCGGCCCCCATTGCCGTCGAAGGGCTGCGCGACGTCCCGCGTGAGCGCACCCTCATCGTCATGTTCGACGGCTCCGGCGGCCAATTTCAGGACGTTGGCCTGGGCAACCCCTACCTCGCCGGCATCTCTACCGCAGGCTGGCGCTTAGTCTTCGGCGCGATGGAGCCGCTTTTCTACTATGGCGCGCTCAACGGCGAACTGACGCCCTGGCTGGCGACCGAGTACGCCTACAACGCCGACTATACCGAGTTGACCGTCAACCTGCGCGAAGGCACCGAGTGGAGCGACGGCGAACCCTTCAACGCCGACGATGTGGTCTTCACGATCAACATGCTCATCGCCTATGCGCCCAAACTCCGCAACTCGGCGGAACTCAAGGCGTGGGTCAAGGAAGTCGTCAAGGTGGACGACCTGACCGTCAAGATCGTCTTCAACGAGCCGCGCCCGCGCTTCTGGTTTACCCATCTCGTCGCCAAATTCGGCACCGGCATCTTCTGGGTCCCCGAGCACATCTATAGCCAGGTGGAAGACGTCACCACCTTCAAGTTCTATGACCTAGAGAAGGGCTGGCCCGTCCACACCGGACCCTACAAGGTGGTGGACTGGCGTCCGGAACAGAAGATCATCGACCGCCGCGACGACTGGTGGGGCGTCAAGACCGGCTTCAGCGACATGCCCGAAGTCGAACGCATCATCCACCTGGCGTGGAACAGTGAAGAGCGCGCCGCCCAGCTTGCCATCAACGGCGAAATCGACTCCTGCCTCGACCTGCGCGCCACGACCATTGTCGAGGTGGTCAACGCCGCGCCGAATGTCATCACCCACACGCACAAAGACCCGCCCTACGGCTACATCGACTGGTGGCCCACGTCCATCTGGTTCAACACGGACGAAGCCCCGTTCAACGACAAGAACGTGCGCTGGGCCATCAGCTACAGCCTTGACCGCCAACAGATGCTTGACGTCGCGCTCGCAGGGTCGGGCATCCTCACCGAGTTGCCCTTCCCCTACTATGAGCCGCTCATGCCCTATATCGAAGCCGCCAAACCGTTGTTGGAGAAATATCCCACCAACGAGTTCAACTTGGACAAGGCCGCCGAGCGCATGACATTGGCCGGCTATGCCAAGGACGGCGATGGGTTCTGGGCCAAAGACGGCCAGCGTCTCACCGACGAACTGATCGGCTGGGCCGTCTTCAACGACATCGGCCCGGTCCTGGCCGAACAACTCCGCAAAGGCGGCTTTGACCTTTCCTATGCCACGCCCGCCGACCAGGCCACCCGCATCTCATCCGGCCAGGCGCGCATCTTCTTCAACGGGCACGGCGGCAGCATCCGCGACCCGTTCGACACGCTGGACATGTACACCAGCAAGCATTACCGGCCCACCGGCGAACCGGCCACCTACTGGTCGCGCTGGCGCAACGAGGAATACGACGCCATTCTCGACGAGATGGCCGCCGTCATGCCCGCGTCCGACGACCCGGCCTATGTGGACCTCTATCTCAAGGCTATGGAGATGTGGCTGGATAACCTGGTGGATTGCCCCATCCAGCAGTGGCTGCACCGCATCCCCATGAACACGACCTACTGGAGCAACTGGCCCGACCGTGACAACCCCTACGTCAACGGCGCGTTCTGGACCATGGCCATCGGCCTGCTCCTGCACAATCTCAAGGCCGCCCAGGCCTAAGACCGTCGCGGCGCAGTTGCCGGGAAGCCACGGTGCTTCCC
>CAYJQA010000380.1:5351-5874 GCA_964372065.1 uncultured Litorilinea sp. | reverse complement strand
GCCCGCGGGCGGCTGATTCTTGCCGCCATGCTGCGCCCGGAAACGTCTATGCGGACATTGTATCTGCTGGCCCTTGTCATCGTCCTGAGCGCCTGCGGGGCCGCCCCGGCCCCGCCCGCGGCGGCTGCGCCGACGCCCGCGCCGGCCGGCGGCTCGTGCATCCTGGAAGGCAGCCCCTTTGCTGCCGACGCCGACGCGGTACGCGCCGTGCTCAACGCCGAAGGGCAATTCGTCGTCAGCCAGACCATCGACGCCCTGATGCGGCTATGGGCCGAGGACAGCAAGGTCGTGGACGCCAAGAACACGCCGGACGCCGCCGACGACCAGGTCTGGCAGGGCAAAGACGCCATCCGCAACCGCTATGCGCGGATCGTCTTCCCCGGCGCGCCCGCCGCCATCGAGCACACCGACGAGCAGATCACGGTCGAGGGCAACCGCGCCGTCGTCGTGGCGGACACCGCCATCGGCGCCGAAGTCTCGCCCGGCGGCGATCGCTGGGAGCTGGTCAAGCAAGACAGCTGCT
>CAYJQA010000380.1:4516-5341 GCA_964372065.1 uncultured Litorilinea sp. | reverse complement strand
CAACCCCGAACCACGACCCTAGCCCGCAGGTGTGCTGATGCCCTCCGACGCCGCGGCTTCGCTCTGGCTTCTGGGCGTATTCCTGCTGCTTTTGCTGATCCTCGCTTGGCTGAGCCAGCAGATCAGCCTGCTCATCCAACTCCCCATTTACCGCCTCACCCGCTCCCAAGACGCGCCCACCGTCGCGATCTTCCTCGTCTTTCTGCCCGGTGTGATCATCCACGAAGTCGCCCACTGGAGTGTGGCGCGGCTGTTGGGGCTGCGCACAGGCAAGTTCCGCGTGTGGCCCAAGCGCCAGGGACGCCACATTGGGTTGGGCAGCGTCAGCGTACAGAGCAAAGGCGCGTTCGCCGACAGCCTCGTCGGTCTGGCTCCGCTGGTCGTCGGCGTCGCCGTAGTCACCGCCGTCGGATCGTTCTTCTTCGCCGCCTATAACATGACCGGGTTGTTGCGCAGCGGCGACTATGCCGGCGCGCTGGGTGCGTTCTGGGCCGCCCTCAGCAAGCCGGACGGCGCGCTGTGGGCCTATCTCCTCTTTGCCGTCGCCAATGCCATGATGCCCAGCGCCGCCGACCGCGAACCCATGAAGCCGGTCATCCTCTATGCCGCGCTGGCCGCCATCGTCTACGTCGTGCTGCGGCTGCCACTGGCCCCATTTGCCCAGTTGATGAACGCCATCACACCGTCCCTGGAAACCCTTGTCAGCGCGCTGCTCTTCACCATCCTGCTCGACCTGGCCGCGCTCGTCGTCCTCTGGTTCATCCGGCTCCTCATCGATCGTTAAGAACTTCACAATCCACCATCCCCTTCACCGCAGATCGGTGT
>CAYJQA010000380.1:0-4506 GCA_964372065.1 uncultured Litorilinea sp. | reverse complement strand
CCCGACCCCGCGGCAAGCCGGTTTCGGGTCCCCCCCCTGCCCCGCGGCGGCGCGCGCCGCCACGCGACCATCCCTGTTGCGGGAAGGAAGGACAACTATGAGCTTCCAACACATCCGTTTCCTGCTCCGTTGCGTCGCCTTGCTTCTCATCTTTGCCGCCGGTTCGTTCCTGTCATCCGGTTCCTCTGCCCAGACCCTCCCGGATGACCAGCCCGGCATCGACGACACCGTGCCCGTGCCCCCCATCGCCGCACCGTTGACCAACCCGCCCAACGAGGAGGAGACCGCAGCCGCCCCGGCGGCCCTGGATGCCGCGCCCGTCGCGGCCATGAACTACCAGGGCGTGCTCAAAGACGCCGAAGGCCAGCGCCTGACCGGCGTCTACGATATGGTCTTCCAGCTCTACAACACCGCCGACGCCGGGGCCAAAGTGTGGGGCGACGAGACGCACAACGATGTGCCCGTCGACGACGGCCTCTTCGCCGTCGTCTTGGGCGAAACGCTGCCGTTTGATGTGGTCAACGACTTCGACGAGCAGCTTTATCTGCAAGTGACTGTGGAAGGCGTCGTGCTGCCCCGCCAACCGCTGCGCGCCGTCCCCTATGCCATGAGCCTGGTCGTGGGGTCAACCATCCGCGGCGCAACCGCCGGCGTCGGCCAATATGGACTGGACATTCGCAACAGTGGTGGGCGCGGTCTCTACGTCGACGGCGATGGCAATGGCATCTATGGGGTGTATGACGCCGACGTCACCTATGCCGACGAGGGCTACGCCGGGCAGGATACCTACGTCTGGCTGCCGGTCAGCACCGCGGTCGTTAAGTACAGCGACGCCGCGGTGGCTCATGTGGAGGTGGGCACCTATGGCGACGTCACGCTGGTCGCCGACGCCGGCAACAGCAGCATCGACCTGGAAATCCCCATATCGTGGGAGCGACCGTATGGACGTGAGTACAAATTCGTGAGCGCCACCATCTACTATATCTCCGAAGGCGACGACGGGTTCATCATCAAGACATGGTTCCTCGGCCGCAACCTGTTGACCGGCGGGGCCGTTTCGATTGTCAGCAACTCGACCGACCAAAAGTCGACCACCTATAGCTCCTACGATGTCACACCGGCCGACCCCATCGCCATCAACGAGCAGAAGACGCCGACCAACATCCAAATTGAGGCCGACCTGGACGCGGCGGGTAACTTCGTGCGAATCTATGCGGTGCGGCTGCGCCTACGCAGCCACCTCTAGGCGCAAGGAGGACGCAATGCGACATCTGCGCATAATCCTGTTCGCCGTCCTAGTCGGTCTGCTCTTGGCCGGCGTCGCCTTTGCCGGCGCGCCCGCCGAGATTGACCGCCACGTCATTGCCGGCGGCGGCACGACCGTCGCCGATGGCGACCATTTCATCCTCAGCGCGACCATCGGCGAGCCCGTGGTCAGCGACCTCAGCGGCGTGGCCCCTCGCACCGCCGCCGGGTACTGGCAAGACCTCTCGCCCGACGGCGAGATCGAAATGCCCGCCATCTATCGCGACTGAACCGGGCGGCCCCAGACAAAACACCGCCAGGGCCATCGTGCGACGGCCCTGGCGGTGTTTTGCCAATCGGATACCTACGGCGGGCGACAGCCACCGTCCGGCAGGTGATCTCTACGCCACCTGCGGCAAATGCGACAGACTCTCCGCCAAATCCGCCTCCGGGAACTCGTAGTCGGTCAGGCGGCCCGACAGATAGGCGTCATACGACGCCATATCGAAGTGACCGTGCCCGGACAGGTTGAAGACAATCGTCTTGGCGTCGCCGCTTTCCTTGCACTTGAGCGCCTCCGCCATCGTCTGGGCGATGGCGTGGGCCGCCTCCGGCGCGGGCAGAATCCCCTCGGCGCGCGTGAAACTCAGGGCGGCGTCGAAGATCGCTCGCTGCTTGAACGCGTACGCCTCGATCAGCCCCGCCTTCTTGAGCGCGCTGATCTGGGCGCTCATCCCGTGATAGCGCAGCCCGCCGGCGTGGATGGGCGCGGGCATAAAACCGTGTCCCAAGGTGTACATCTTGAGCAGCGGCGTCATCCCCGCCGTATCGCCAAAATCATAGGCATACGGGCCGCGGGTGAGGCTGGGCGCGGCCGCCGGCTCCACCGCCACCACACGAGTGCGTTTGCCGCTGACGATGTTCTCGCGCACAAACGGGAAGGCAAAGCCGCCGAAGTTGGAGCCGCCGCCGGTGCAGCCAATGAGGATATCCGGCCAGTCCGCGCCCGCCACCTCCAACTGCTTGATCGCCTCTTGCCCAATCACCGTTTGGTGCAGCAGCACATGGTTAAGCACACTCCCCAGCGAGTACTTGGTATCGTCGCGTAGCGCCGCGTCTTCCACCGCCTCCGAAATCGCGATCCCCAGGCTGCCGGGGCTGTCCGGATGCTCCTCCAGGATGGCGCGCCCGGCGTGCGTATCGACGCTGGGGCTGGCGACCACGCTGGCCCCCCACGTTTGCATCATCAGCCGGCGATAGGGCTTCTGATCATAGGACACCCTGACCATGTAGACCTTGCACTCCAGGCCAAACGCCTGGCACGCAAAGCTGAGCGCGCTGCCCCATTGGCCCGCACCGGTCTCCGTGCTGAGCCGCTTGACCCCCTCTTGCTTATTGTAGTAGGCCTGGGCCACGGCGGTGTTAGGCTTATGGCTGCCCGCCGGGCTAACGCCCTCATACTTGTAGTAAATGTGTGCGGGCGTCCCCAGCGCCTTTTCCCAACGACGAGCGCGGTACAGCGGCGACGGCCGCCACAACGTATAGATTTCCCGCACCTCGTCGGGGATCTCGATATACCGTTCAGTGCTGACCTCTTGCTTGATCAGTTCCATCGGGAACAGCGGTGCGAGGTCGGCGGGGCCAAGCGGTTGCTTGGTGCCTGGGTGTAGCGCCGGCGGCAGTTCCACACCCGCGGCGGGCAGATCCGCGCTGATGTTGTACCAGTGAGTCGGCATGTCGCGTTCGGACAGCACGATCTTCGTAAGTTGCGCCATTAGTTTGTCTCCTGGAGCGATGGTCCTGCGGGCGTGGGAACACCACGCGGTTGGGATGGGTTCGGAACGGATGACCGGATTATACCACCGACCGGAGAGCGCCCCAATCAAGCAAAACGGGGACCGCGTTGCAGTCCCCGTTTTGCCTCATCACACTAGGTACTAGGTCGATCAGCCGGCCCGTGTACGTCCGGCTGCGGCTGCGTCTTGCGTCAGATGGCGCTGAATTTTGCTCAACAACTGGCCCTTGGGCTGGAACCCGACAATGCGGTCCACCGGCTCACCGTCCTTAAAGACCAACAGCGTGGGAATCGAGAAGATGCCGTAAGCCATGGCCGTGTTCTGGTTGACGTCCACATCGAGCTTGGCCACGGTCAGCTTGCCGTCCAACTCGTTCGCGATCTCCTCCAGCAGCGGCGCGATCATCTTACAGGGACCACACCACTCGGCCCAGAAGTCCACCACGACCAAGGTTGGGGCCTCAATCACCATCTTCTCAAACGTATCATCAGTCACATGAACCGGCTTGCCCATCCTACACTCCTTTTGTGCATTGCGGGTCGAGTATGGCGACACCTTGCGTCACTTTCGACACAAGCGATTATCGCACACTGGCGACGGTCGCCCAGTAATCTCTACTACGAAAAACATAGTAGGATTGTACAGGGTCGTTTGCGATTTGTCAAACGCGTGGCGACGGCGTGACGGCGTTGGTCCGCCCACTTTTAGCCGTTTCCCACACAGGCTATAATGGGCGTCAAACACGCGCTGCCCAATCCGGCGCGGCCGCCTAGACATGGCTCACCGCGCCGCTACCCGCATGAGGAGAAGATGATGAACCGGATCGAGCAATTGCACCGGCAGGGTCAAAGCATTTGGTTGGACTACATCGAGCGCGGCATGGTGCAGTCGGGCGAACTCCAGGCCAGGGTAGACGTCGGGCTGCGCGGCGTTACCTCCAACCCGACCATCTTCCAGCAGGCCATCGCCAAGAGCAGCGCCTATGCCGCCGACCTGACCCAACTCGCCCAGCAGCGCTTGAGCGCCAAAGCCATCTTCGAGACGCTGGCGATTGCCGACATCCAGGCCGCCTGTGATGTGCTCTGCGGCGTCTATGCCGACAGCCAGGGCAAAGACGGCTTTGTGAGCATCGAGGTGGCGCCCGATCTGGCCTATGGCACCACCGCCACCATCGCCGAGGCGCGCCGTCTGCATGCCGCCGTCGACCGCCCCAACCTCATGGTCAAGGTTCCCGCCACCGCCGCGGGCATCCCCGCCATCCGCCAGTTGATCGCTGACGGCATCAACATCAACGTGACGTTGATCTTTGCCCTGGAGCGATACGCTGCGGTCAAGGACGCCTACCTCGCCGGGCTGGAAGACCGCCTCGCCGCGGGCAAGGAGATCAGCCACATCGCGTCGGTCGCCAGCTTCTTTGTCAGCCGCGTCGACACCAACATCGACGCCCGGCTGGAGCGCATCGCCC
>CAYJQA010000379.1:0-5900 GCA_964372065.1 uncultured Litorilinea sp. | reverse complement strand
TTGTTATCTTGGCGATACTTGCCGTCCTCGCCCTTCGCCCAAGCGCCCGAAAGCTGGGCGCACAGAATCTCCACCAGCACCGCCAGCCCATAGCCCTTGTGGCTGCCTAGCTCGCGCGTGCCGCCCAACGGCAGCAGCCCGCGCACCGCATCCGGGTCCGTGGTGGGCTGCAAGTCCCCGTCCACCCCCCAGCCGTGCGGGATGGTCTTGCCCAGTTCGTGATAGAGCCAAACCCGGTTCATGGGCGAGACGGTCGTCGCCATATCCAGCGCGAAGGGCGGTTCCTGGCCGGCGGGGACGGCCATGGCGATGGGGTTGGTGGAGAGCATGGGGACCGCGCCAAAGGTGGGGATCACGCCATGCGTGCCGCCGCCCGCGCGCAGATAGCCGGTCATGCTGATGCCGATCATGTCGTGCGGCAGCGCCATCTTGGAGAAGTAGCCCGCCGCGCCGTAGTGGTGCGAGTTGTGCATGGAGACCAGCCCGATGCCGCTTTTTTCCGCCTTGGCGATGGCGAGGCGCATGGCCCAGCAGCCCCCTGCCAGCCCCAGCCCGTTCCCGCCGTCGACGCGGGCGGTGATGGGCGTTTCAAACTCGATGCGAAACTCCGGTTGGGGATTGATGATGCCGGCGATGATGTTGTCCACATAGGCCGGCTTGAGGTTGCGCAGCCCGTGGGTATCCACGCCCGACAGGTTGGCCCAGACTAACACATCGGCGGCGTCGGCGGCTTGGTCCGCGGGCACGCCCACCTTTGCAAAGATGGCGGCGGCGAAATCGCGCAGAATCTCGTAGCGCCCCACCACGACAGGGGCGGCGCTTGGCTCCACAGGGACGACGGTCACGGTCGCTCTTTCCTTCCGGCTTAACGGTGGTGGAGCGCCACGCGCGGGGTGACGCCGGTGTTCAGAATGTGCTTCGGCCATTCGTCGCGCAGCACCGCGGCTACCGTCTCGGTTACGGCTATGCGCAGGTCTTCGACGGACTGCTGCGAATAGGCGGCGGCATGGGGCGTGAACACGACGTTGTCCAGCGCCCGCAGGGGGCTATCCGCCGGCAGCGGTTCCTCGGCGAACACATCCAGCGCCGCACCCGCGATGCGCCGCGCCTGCAGCGCCGCCACCAGATCCGGTTCGTTGATCACCGGGCCGCGACTGGTGTTGACCAGGAAGGCCGTCGGCTTCATCTGGGCGAAGTGCTTGGCGTTGATCATGCCGCGCGTCTCCGGGTTCAGCGGAGTGTGCAGCGACACAAAATCGGACGCGGCCAACACCTCTTCCAACGACACCAACTGCACGCCATAGGGGTCGGCGTCGCTTTGGGTGATGTACGGGTCGTTGGCGATGATGCGCCCCATGAAAGGTTTCATGTACGTCGACAGCTTGCGCCCGATGCGCCCCAGCCCTACGATGCCCAGCGTCAGCGTGGAGAAGCGTTGGGTGGGGCCGGAAAGCTGGCCGCCCGCCCAATTGCCGGCGCGGACAAAGCGGTCCAGCGGCAAGATGCGCCGGCCCAAGCCCAAGATCTGCGCGGAGGCGTGGGCGGCGACCTCCGGCACGCAGTACTCGGCGGCGTTGGCGACAACGATGCCATTGGCCGAGGCCGCCTCCAGGTCCACGCTGTCCATGCCAATGCCCCAGCGCGCGACCAGACGGCAACGGGGCAGGTTGGCGAGCACGCGGGCGGTGAAGGGGGCAAAGAGACCGGCATAGGCAAAGACGTCGACGTCTTGCCCGATCGCGATCAAGTCGTCCTCGGTGCGGCAGGCGGCCAGGGTCACTTTGGCGCCCATCGCCTCCCACACTTCCCGTTCCTGGGCATAGCCGCCCTTCCAGTTATTGATGTGACTATCGGCAATCACCACATGTGCGTTGGTGTTCACGCGTGGCTCCTTCGTTGCGTGATGGGTTGCATACTGTATACGCGATGAATACGTGATGTGAAGCGGCGATGAAGTGGCTGTGTAGGACGCAAGGTGATGCTCGGAAGTGGTGCAGTAGCAGGACCAATTTACACGCCCGCCGTCGCCTTGTCAACCGCGGATCGCGGTTTTGGATACGGCCGCGCCGCAGCAGAGAGGGGAGAGTTCTCACGCAAAGGCGCAAAGAACGCAAAGTCCAGAGGGGACACTGTCATGCTGAGGCCATAGGCCGAAGCATCCCCTTCCGTCCGCCGGCCCGCGAGGGGACCCTTCGCCTTTAGCTCAGGGCGACAGCGGCTATCCCCTAGCCTTTGCTCCTTCTTCTTTGCGATCTTTGCGGCTTTGCGTGAGACACCATTCTCCTCCCCCGTCGCGCAAACGACGGTTGACAGCGCAATTGGTGCATTGGTACTATAACTATACCATTTTCTCCGGCGCATGGGCCGGCCCGTGGTGGCCGCCGCCGTCGCGACAGGCATCGGATTAGGAGCCGCTTGGCATGCAAACCCGTCAGCTTGGTCGCAGCCCGCTCCAGGTCAGTTCCATTGGCCTCGGCTGTGTCACCTTTGGCCGCGAGATCGACGAAGCCGCCGCGTTCACCGTCATGGACCACGCGCTGGGACTGGGTATCAACCTCTTTGACACCGCCGAAGCCTATGGCGCGGGCGCATCCGAGACGACGGTCGGGCGTTGGCTGGCCGCGCGCGGCACGCGCGACCGCGTCGTGCTCTGCACCAAGGTCAGCGGCAACCTCACCGCCGAACGCATCCTGACCTCGACGGCAGCCAGTCTGCGCCGGCTCCAGGTGGACCAAGTGGACCTGTTCCAACTGCACCGCTTTGACCCCGGCGTCCCCCTGGAGGAGATGCTCGGCGCACTGGCCGCAGTCGTGGACCGCGGCTGGGCGCGCTATGTCGGGTGCAGCAACTTCGCCGCCTGGCAGCTCTGCAAGGCGCTTTGGCGGCAAGACAAGCACGGCTGGCCGCGCTTCGAGTCCATCCAGCCCAACTATAACCTGGTGGAACGCGGCATCGAGCTAGAGACGATCCCGCTCTGCGCCGACCAACAGATCGGCGTCATCAGCTACAGCCCGCTGGGCGCAGGCTTTCTCACGGGCAAGTATCACGCAGATGCGCCCCCGCCGGAAGGCACCCGCTTTGAACGGCTGCCGGGCCACCAAGCCCTCTACTTCAAGCCGTCCGGTTGGCGCGTGCTGGAAGGGCTGCGCGCCCAGTCCGCCGCCACGGGCATCAGCATGGCGCATCTGGCGCTGGCGTGGGTCATCGGCCAGCCCGGTGTGACCACCGTGCTGGTGGGGGCGCGCAACACCGCTCAGGTGGATCAAGCGTTCGAGGCCGAAGCGCTGGGGCTATCGCCGGAGCTGCGCGCCGCGCTCAGCGCGCTGTAGCGCGTCCGGGTTATCGTCGGTCCAGACGTGCGCCGAATGTGCGGTAGGAAATCGCACCTACGGGCCTACCCGCGGCGGCAAAAGCGCGTTGACAGCACCCATTCGCTGAGGTATGCTGGTCCTACCATAGAACCAATTAGGCCGTCGCCATTTCGCTGCGGGGTCATTTTCCCCCATGCCGATCTTGAAGCCGCTTGCGCGTGCCACCCTGACTAAACAGGCCGCCGACACTCTGCGCCGGTTCATCCTGGCCGAGGGCATGAAGGCGGGTGATGCCCTGCCCAGCGAACGCGAGTTGAGCGAAATGCTGTCGGTCAGCCGCAACATCGTGCGCGAGGCGTTGACTGTCCTGGTGGCCGAAGGGCTGATCGTCAAGAAACCGGGCAGCGGCATCTTTGTCACCGAGTTTGACCCGGCCCAACTGGCCGCGGCCTTTGCCTTCACGGTCGATTACGAAGGGCACAACCTGGCTGCCTTGAGCGAGGCCCGCGCGGCGCTGGAGTTGGGCGCGGTCGAACTCATGGCGGCGCGCATCACCGGCGAACAACTGGATGGCCTGCGCCGCATCAACCAAGAGCTGAACGAAAAGTTGCAGCGCCAGCGCAGCACCATCCGCGACGACATCGACTTTCATAGCCTACTCCTGCAGGCGACCCACAACGAAGTCCTCATCGAACTCATCCCGCTACTGGTAGAGTATTTCCGGCTGTCGGTGGCGCATAAGCCAGACATCATCCTGCGTAACCCCAAGCGCGTCGCCGACGAACACCAGCGTATCATCGACGGCTTGGCCGCCCGCGACGTCGCCGCCACCCGCCAAGCCTTGTTGGAACATCTCGACCCGCCGGGGACAACGCCCTGGCGTCGCAAGACGCCCGCGGCCGCCTAACCCGGCCCACCATCGCCGCCGTCACCGCCCACCCACCAGTGAATCCGTGTATCCAACCGCACCCGTGCCCAAGGAGCAACGGTCTATGCCTCCCATTCTGCGTGGTATCTACCCGGCCCTGTTGACCCCGCTCAGCGACGACGGCGCAACCGTCAACTATGACGCGCTGCGCCGGTTGGTGGAGATGCTGATCCAAAGCGGCATCCACGGCCTCTTTGTGTGCGGCGGCTCCGGCGAAGGCGTGCTGCTCACCGCCGACGAGCGCCGCCAAATCCTGGAAACCGTACTCGACCAGGCCGCGGGGCGCATCCGCATCATCGCCCATATCGGCTCCATCGTCACGGCCCAGGCGCAGGAACTGGCCCGCCACGCCGCGACCCTACCCGTGGACGCCGTCGCGGCCATCCCGCCCTTCTACTTCAAGGTGGACCAAACCGCGCTGCGCGAGCATTACGGGCTGATCGGTGACGCCGCGGGCGATAAGCCGCTGTGGGTCTACAACATCCCCAGCGCGACCGGCGTGGAGATCACCGCCACAGTCATGCGCGACCTGCTCACGCTGCCCACTGTGAGCGGCATCAAATACTCGTCGTTTAATCTCTACGACATGGGCCGCATCGTCCATTTGCGCGAAGGGATCACGGTCCATTCGGGCTTTGACGAAGTGTGCGTCGCCGGGTTGAGCATGGGCGCACACGGGGCCATCGGCAGCACCTACAACGTCCTGCCCGGCACCTTTGCCCGGCTCTACAACGCGGCGCACGCGGGCGATTGGGCCACGGCCCAGGCCATCCAGCAGGACGCCAACCGCGTCATCCAGGCGCTGATCTCCGTCCCCCTGATCGCGGGGATGAAAGCCATCCTCACGGCGTGGGGCATCCCGTGTGGCGGGCCGCGGCGTCCGCAGCGCCCCCTCACCGCGGCGGAGAACGCGACCATCCTGGCCGCGGTCGAGGCTACTGGTCTGCCACAGTTGGAACAGACCGCCATCGCGGCCGTATAGCCTTCCCCGCGCCTGGCCGGCGGCGGCAAGCTTCCGGCCAGGTGATGCGCTCTTGCGCTCGCGCACAACCGTTATCACTTGTCCGTTTCAACCAAGCTAAGATTGGGCGGCGACGCATGATACAGTGTCAGGCAGCGCCCGATCTCCGGTGCGTCAACGAAGCGAGGCCACCATGACAACGATCTACTCCGTCGTCAACCAGCCCAACGACCAATTTGATTACTCCTGCTATGCACTGGTGATTCCGGCCAGCGTCGCGCTAACCGCCCAGGTCGAAGCGCTGCGCAGCACCGTCGGCGTCACCGTGGCATCCATCCCCGCGCACATCACGGCCAAAGGCACCTTCTTCAACATCGCAAGCCTGGAGCAGGTGAAGGAGCGCGTAGCCGCGATCACCCGTGCCACCGCCCCCTTCTTCATCAGCTTCCAAGCTGCCCAGATCCATTGGTGGGCAGAGGTGGCCGCGCTGACCGTGGCGGTCACGCCGCCGCTGCAGGCGCTGCACGACGCCTTGGTCGCGGCCATCGCGCCCTTGGGTCTGCCCGCCTATCGCGACGACCCCTATGTCGTCCACATGACGCTGGTATACAACCCGCCGCCCGCCGCGCTCGACCGCGTCAAGGAATTGATCGACCACATGGATTTCGGCCCTGGCTTCCAGGCCGACGCGGTGCAGTTG
>CAYJQA010000378.1:0-5924 GCA_964372065.1 uncultured Litorilinea sp. | reverse complement strand
GTCCGCGCCTTCCTTCTCGGCGACTTCGACGAGCTTTTTGGCGATTAGCGGGCGGGCCATGGACGTGCCCAGCAGATAGTCGCGCTCATAGATCGCGCCTGCCTGGAGGGTGGGGAAGACGAAATCGCGCAGGAACTCCTCGCGCAGGTCCTCCACATAGCACTTGCTCGCGCCGGAGGCGAGGGCTTTGGCTTCCAGCCCTTCCAACTCGTCGGCTTGGCCCAAATTGGCGCAGAAACAGATGACTTCGCAGTTGTAGTTGTTGCGGAGCCAGGGGACGATGACGCTGGTGTCCAGCCCGCCGGAATAGGCGAGGACGGCTTTTTTGATGGTGGGTTTGGTGCTCATGGTGCTCCTAATCCTCAGTACAATTGCGGTTGCGTAGATGCGGACGGGCGACGGTCAACTGTCAATGAACAACACTCAACAAAAAACGCCACCCGATGCCCGGTGTGGCGTTCATGGAAGCAGACGGCCCGCAATGCGCCAGGTCAGCGCGCCGCCCGACGGCTGGGCGGGGCGAGCTAATGACTGCTTCCCTGGGTTGTCCTGACGCGCAGGATCATGGTCGTTCCTCGGTGACTCGCGGCGCGCCAACGTGCGCGCCCTGATAGAACAGCATACCCGATTGGCAGTGGGAAGTCAAAAGCGATGGGACGGGCCGTAGCGACATCCGCGGCGGCATACGGGAACAGGTTAAGGCTAGGCGCCGTTAGGAGAAGTAGTCAATCAAAACAAACGTCAACTCAACTTCATGCATGGGCAAACTTACCCCGAAAGGAACCTCGCCATGAAACAGCTAACGACACTAACGGTTAGTCTGGCCCTCATGTTGTCTCTCATCTTAGCCAATTCGACTTGGATAACGCCCCGGAGTGAGGCGCGCGTAGCCGATACCGGCGCGCGCCTACATCTGCCGCTGGTCGTGGAGCAAACGGTCGGCGCGCATAGCCTGCCGGCCAATATCGCCGACACGTCATCGTGGCCCACGTTTACGCACCCCACATGGGGTATCGCTTTTCGTTACCCTCCCGGCTGGACCGCCGACATCCCGGACTTTGAGAAGATATGGAAAGATCTCGAAGACGCACCCAAAGTGGATGGTTATGACTCGACAATTACTCCTGAGCAGAAAACCTATGCCCGCACCCTAGGGCACATCATCTCGCTGTATCCGCGGGAAGGGAGTGGCTGGGGGCACGCGAAGATTGAGATGAATCTATCCACCTATACCTTGTCCCCCGATGGCGCACTTCAAAACTGGGTGAGGCTCAAGTATGATTGGAACGAAAACACTGGCATGCCTCTGGATGATGAGCTTGACCTAACAGCCTTGACGCCATCGCAGATGCCCGCCGGGGTGGAACAAGCCGTGTATGTAGAGGGCGAAGGCGATCACTTGCCGCGAGGCGATTCGCTCTGGTGGACATACGAAGGACTGGTCTACGGCATCCATATCTATTACTCCGAAGCGAACGAGCGTGACTTAGCCTATCAGATTTTTGCTTCACTTGCGTTTGACCCGGCGCAGCACGCAAACCTTCGCGAGCAAGGCCAATTTGCGGGGGACGAAGAGGCGCTCCGGGAGTTCAACGAGAGTATGCGCCCCGTCCCCGTCTCACCCCTGGTATGCCCGGAGTGCCGGGAATAGAGCAAAGCTTAAAAACGTAAAAAGGATCGGGGAATGCAAATCATTCTACTCGGCACAGGGACACCTGTTTTGGACTCGGCGCGGCAGCAGTCGGCGCTCTTGGTCGACATCGACGGCGAAAAGCTCCTATTTGATGCCGGACGCGGGGTAACATCTCAGATGATGAAAGTGGGGATTCAACCCCAGCAGGTTGACGCGGTGTTCATCACGCATCACCACTACGACCATATCAGCGATTTGGGCGAATTTCTGCTGAGCGCATGGCACAATGGGCGCAAAACACCATTGAACGTCTATGGGCCGCATGGCACAGCGGAGATTGTGGCTGCCCTGTTGGGACAAGTCTTCGCGCGTGACATCGCATTTGCTATGTTCAATGAGGCCGGCGCGGTGGACATCCGAGACCTTGTGCAAGTGACGGAGGTCCCTGCTGGATGGGCTTGGGAAAGCGGCAGGTGGAAGGTCTGTGCAGAGTATGTTGAACACGGGAATCGTTTGGGACTTTCACGCGAAGAGTGGCCTTGTCTTGGGTATCGTCTTGAGGCAGAGGGGAAAGCGATTGCCGTTAGTGGCGACACGGTAGCTTGTGAGGGTTTAGACCGTCTTGCCCAGGGTGCGGATGTCTTGATTCAGTGCTGTTATCTGGCCGAAGACGAAATCACGACGCCCGCCGTTGAGCGTCTAGCAAAACACGTGATCGCTTCTTCGGGACAGGTCGGCAAGATAGCAGCTCGGAACAAGGTGAAGCGGCTCGTCCTGACCCATATTCGACCGAAATCGGAAGCCATGATGCACTCACTGATAGCAGACGTGCGCAAGGACTTCAGGGGCGAATTGGCCGTCGGCGAAGATTTGATGGTCATTGATGTACATTCTTGAGGGTTCGGTGCAGACGCCGGTGATGGACTCGACTCGCTCAATGCGGCCCCGCGGCTACTTGGCCGTGTACCGAAACTTGGTCAACAGCCGGCCTTGTGGGATGGAAGGCGACTCGCCGATCGGCTGCGCGCCCAGCTTGCGGTAGAAGCCGTCGGCGTGGGGGTCGGAGGTGAAGACGAACTCGGCGACGGTCGCCGCGACGTGCAGAAACAAGCGCTTGCCGATGCCTTGCCCGATGTACTCCGGCAAGACCCAGAGATGCTCCAGGATGGTTTCCTCACTGTTCTGTTCGACCGCGGCGAACCCAACGCACTGCTGCGTCTCGGTAAATGCGCCCCATACCCGGTTGGCCTGAATGTAGTCGGGCGTGATGGTCAGAAATTCCTTGCGCCATAGCTCCAGCAGCGCGGCAGGATAGCCCCAGTAGCCTTTCGCCTGTAGGGCAATCCCGCTCAACTCCGCGGCTTGGTGGGGCGACGCCGCGCGAATCGTGATGTCCATCGCGCCGCCTTCCGCTGTGTGGGACAGCGCGCGGGCTTTCGCGCAGCCGCATGGGCCGTGCGGACGCCGCGCCGTTGAACCGGAAATCGTCCCCCGGCAGACTCAGAGCACGACGGTCTCCACCGTCTGCACGATGCGCGCCTGCGGGTTCGTCATAACCGTGCCTTCGACGCGCCGCCAGACGACGCGCATGGCCGCGAGCAGCGCCTCGGCCTGGGCCGCGGTGTCGAACTCCAGGTCGATGATGACATAGTTGGGATCGTCGACGGCGCGCGCGATCTGATAGCGGCGCACGCCCATCTTCACGCGACCGACCGGGTCGCTGTCGAAGGCTTGCTTCCAGCCGTCGAAATTGGGGACCGGATGCTCAATTCGCAGCATGTACATATTCGTGCCTCGCCTTTCCGACGAACTCACAAGCGACACACCGGCGCACGGCTATTCGGTTCGGCAATGATGGCCGCGCCATCCTACCACCGGGGGCGGAGCAAGGCAAGTGGCCGTCGCACAGGCCAGGGGGCACAACGGGGATTGAGCGAGCACAGCCAACCACAAGGGGGCGCATCGAGCGCGGAGCCGCCGCCGGCGGGCCGCGTTCAGCTTGGCGAGGTGGGTCGGTATTGCCGTTCCAGGACCTTCTTGACGACGAGTTCCAGGTCGTGCAGATACTTGGGTTCGTGCATGCCCAGGGCCTTGAGGAACAGCAACTTCTCCAGTGCGATGATGAGATAGTCCCCCTGGTCGAGCGCGCCGAGGCTCAGCGCCGCATAGTCGAACAGGCAGATGCTCTGCCAGATCTCGAACTCGAACACGCAGACACCGAGGTCACCCCAGAGATCGCGGAGATGGTCGGGATACTGGGCAGCGAGGCGGCGATAGTCCTCCGCGGCAATCACGAAATCAATATCCGCGCCGGCGGGCCGCAGTTGGTAATACTCCATGGCCTTGCCGCCGATGAGCAGGGGCTTCTGGGCGAAGGAAAAACCGAGTTTGGCGAGGTCAATGTCCATGCGATGGCTCCACGCGGTTAGGTCAGCGTCGCGGGCAGGCCGTAGAAATCGCCGTAACGCTGCGCGGCCGCGGCGACGGCTTGGTGTGCAGCCGCGCTCAACTCCACAAAGAGACTGGTCGTGATATGGACCACGTCTTTGCGGTGCGTGCGTTTCCACGTCCCCACAACCTGGTCGTCGACGACAACGATGTACTGCAAGTCATTGTCCAACGCCGACAAGCGGGCAGCGTGGCTCTCGCTCACGATGGCGCTGCGGTCTTTGTAGCCGGACACATATTCATCATAAACCGACAACAGATAGGCGGTGGGCGCATCGGCGGCGGGGAGCGCGGTGTCCGGATACCAGTACGTTTGGCGACCCACACTCGCTTGCCGGAGATGGGGCGCGACGGCTTCCAGGCCGCTTTTGGCGTCGGCCACGGTCAGCCCGGACCACTTCGCCATATCCTGCACCGTCGCCGGTCCGCGACTCAGAAAGAAGCGCCGCGCCAGTTCCGCCAATGCCTCGGCGCGGCTGAGGGGCGGGACGGGCGGCACGCGCTCCTCCAGCAGCGCATAGGTGAATTGCTTGCCGCGCCGCGGCCCGCTGCACATAATCCCGTCCAGTTCGGCCCGCATGAGGAGATGGCTCATCCGCTGGGTGCCGGACGCGTTGATGCCGGCAGTCTGCAGCACGCCGGCCAATTCGTCGCGGGTAAGGTAGTTGCTCCCCTGGAGGGCGTCGGCCAGTACGGCCTGGCTGCGGGCAAAGACGGCGGCGTCCAGGCCCAACGTGCGGTCCGCGCCGGCCATGCGCGCACGGACGCGCGGCGCGGTGAGCGCCAACAGCCAGCGGATATCTTGCGGCGCAATAAAATGCCAGGTGGGACGCAGCACATGGGTGCGCAGGATCGCGCCGTCGTCAAAGGCTTGTTCGATGGCGGCGTCGGTCGCGCCCTGCAAGCGCAGGCCCCGCGACCCCATGGCCGCGGCATAGTCCTGCGCCTGCACCCCGGCCAACCAGCTCACCAAATACACCCGCGTGGCAAGCGCGGGCGCGGCAATGCGTTGATTGTGGAGCCGCCGGCCCGCAATGTCTAAAGGGGTCATACGCACTCCTCTACCGCGCGGGGCTGCGCTACTTCGCGCAGGCGTCGCGGATGACGCCGGTGACGTATTCGATCTCGTCCAGCGTAAGCGACGAGGCGGAAGGCAGATAGAAGCCGTCACGGCAGAGCGCCTCGGCGACGGGATACCGCTGCCCCTTGAACTGCTGCCAATAGACCGGCTGGCAATGCATGGGGATGAAGAAGGTGCGCGTCTCGATGCCGTTTTCGGCCAAGACACGGCGCAACTCGTCGCGGTTGAGGCCATAGGCCGCCTTGTCCACCAGGATGCCGTACATCCAGTAGACGTTCTTGGCCCATTCCGCTTGGGGCGGAGTGGTGATGCCGGGGATGCCGGCCAGACGCCGCGTGTACTCGGCGGCATGGGCGCGGCGCGCGGCCACAAACTTGTCCATCTGCTCGACCTGGGCCAGCCCGATCGCGGCTTGCAGGTTGGTCATGCGATAGTTGAAGCCGACATACTTGTGCCAGAAGTGGCGCTCGCTGCTAAAGGCGTGGTCGCGCAGGTTCCAGGCCAGGTGGGCGATCTCGCGGTTGTCCGTGGTGATCATGCCGCCTTCGCCGGTGGTGATGATCTTGTTGCCATAGAAGGAAAAGCTCGCGGCGTCGCCCAAGCTGCCGGCGCGGCGGCCCTTGTACTCGGCCCCATGCGCCTCGGCGGCGTCCTCGATGACCACGATGCCGTGGCGGCGCGCCAACTCCATCAGCGGGTCCATGTCCACGGGGTGGCCGTAGATGTGCACGGGGATGATGGCCTTGGTGCGCGGGGTGATCT
>CAYJQA010000377.1:1652-5943 GCA_964372065.1 uncultured Litorilinea sp. | reverse complement strand
ATGCGCGCCAGCGCGTCCCAGTCGGTCGTGGCGGCCGCCTTGCCCACACACTCGTGGCCGGTGACGACGGCGAAGACCGTGCTGACGTTGCGCTGGGTCACGGGAATCCCGGCATAGGCCGGGACTGCCAGGGCCGACGAGACGCCCGGCACGATCTCATAGGCGAGACCGGCGGCGGCCAGCGCCTCGGCTTCCTCGCCGCCGCGGCCAAAGACAAAGGGATCGCCGCCCTTGAGGCGGACAACCTGTTTGCCCGTGGCGACATGCGTCACGAGCAGCGCGTTGATCTCGCGCTGGGGGAGCGTGTGGTTGCCGGACTCCTTGCCGACAAAGACAAGCTCGGCATCGGCGCGGACTTCGTGCAAAAGCTCGTGGGCGACCAGGCGATCGTAGATTACCACGTCGGCGCGGCGCAGGAGCGTCAACCCGCGCACGGTGATGAGGTCGGCGCGGCCGGGACCGGCTCCGACGAGATAGGCTTTGCCGCGCGGGGGCAGGCGAAGGGCGGTCATAGGGCAAGCTCCAGTGGGGGCGTATAGGCCGGGAACAGGGTCGCGACGCGGTCGGCGACGACGGCGGCCAGGCACGGGTCGTAGTCGAGATGATGGGCCGCGGCAATGGCGATCGCGGGGTGTGCGGCCTGGGCCGCGGCCACGTGGGCGGGCAGGTCTTCGGCGACGTGGCGGCCTACGTGCAGGAAAAAGGGCAGGGCGACGATGCGGCCTGCGCCCGCAGCCGCCAACTCCGCAAAGCCCGTGGGGATGTCGGGCCGGTTGCAGTCGAGATAGGCGACGGTCGCGCCGTCCAGCGCCAGAGCGTCGCGCAGGCGCGCGGCGATGCGCGGCAGCGCCGCGTTGGCCTGCGGCCGCGGTGTGCCGTGCGCCATGAGTAGCAGATGGGCTGGTCCGCCGCCGGGCAGGGTGTCCAGGGCCGCGGCGACGCGCCGCTGCGCCAGCGCCACCAGCGCAGGATGGTCGCCCAAGACGGGCGCGACGGCAAAGCCCAGGCCGGGCTGTTGGGCGGCCACGTGCGCGACCAATGCCGCCAGCTCCTTCTGCACGTCGACGCCCGCGATGAGGAAGTAGGGCTGGACGATGATGGTCGTCGCGCCCGCGGCGGCGCACTTGGCCGCGGCGTCGGCCAGGGTGGGGCGGCTGTAGTTGAGGAAGGCCGGCTCGACCGTCGCGGCCACGCCCTGTTGGCGCAGTCGCGCGGCGATACGGATCATGGATGCGCCGCTGGCGCTGCGCAGGCTGCCGTGTCCGATAAGGATGATGGCGGTGGTCATTCGCATTCCCTCTCCGGCTCAACGCGCCAGGTGCAGGCCACATTCGACTTTGGCGAAGCCCTGCCAGCGCCCGGCGCGGGGGTCTTCGCCCGGCTGCACGGCGCGGGTGCAAGGCCAGCAGCCGATGCTGGGGTAATTGCGGTCGTGCAATTCGTTGTAGGGCAGGCGGCGTGACCGGATGTACTGCCAGATTTCGTCCTCCTGCAGCGAGGCCAACGGGGCCAGCTTGGCGACGTTGTACCGCTCATTCCAGTTGATGACCGGCGTCTGGCGGCGGGTGGCGGCCTGGTCGCGGCGGATGGCGGTGGCCCAGGCGGTGCTGTCGGCCAGGGCGATTTCCAGCGGCGCGACCTTGCGCAGGTGGCAGCACAGGTCCGGGTTGTGGCGATAGAGCGCGGGGCCGTATTCGGACGACTGCTCCGTCACGCTGAGTTGGGCGGTGACGCGCCGGAAGCCGCGCTGATAGTGCTGCTGTAGCCGGTCGATCAACTCGTGCGTCTCCGGGAAGAAGTAGCCGGTGTCGATATAGAAGATGTCCACATCCGGCTGCAGACGCAGCGCCAAGTCCATGAGCATGATCCCGCTGGCCCCAAACGACGTGCCGACGGACAGGCCGGAGCCAAACGTCTCGATGGCCCAGGTGAGCATGCCTTCGGCGTCGCCATGCTCGAAGCGGCGGTCCAGGCGTTGAAAGACCAGGTAGGTCCATTGCAGAAACCCGAAGGCGGGCGCTGCGGCATTGGATGCCATGTCAGTCACCTACCGCCACAGGGCCGGCTTCCTGGACAGCGGGCCAGGCGGCGACGCCGACGCGGGCGGCCCAATCGCCCAACGGCTCACCGGGGCGGCGGTCGCCGACGTAGGCCGTCAGCACGCCGCGGATGACGCTGCTTAGCTCGTCGGACCGGATCAGCTCGCGATAGAGCACGTTGAGCCGTGTCCCCTCCAGGTTGCCGCCCAGATAGACGTTGTACTTGTCGGCGGTGCGCCCGACAATGCCGATTTCGGCCAGATAGGGCCGGGCGCAACCGTTGGGGCAGCCGGTCATGCGGATGGAGAACTCGTCGCGCTCCAGACCCAACTCGGCGACAATCGGCTCGATCTCGTCGATGAGGCTGGGGAGGAAGCGTTCGGCTTCGGCCAGGGCGAGGCCGCACGTCGGCAGCGCCGGGCAGGCCATGGCGTGACGGCGCACGGGTGAGATGGCCTCCAGCGGCGGGATGCCGTAGGTCGCCAGGAGTGCCTCGACTTCAGGCTTTTGTTCGGCGGTGAAGCCGCTCAACAGGATATTCTGCTGCCCGGAGATGGTGACGCCGGGGGCGAAACGCTGCATTAGGGCGCGCAGGCCGCTGCGCAGACGCCGCCCACCCACATCGCGCACGCGGCCGTTCTCCACGTAGAGGCCCAGGAACCAACGCCCGTCCACCTGTTGATGCCAGCCCAGATGGTCGTCAAAGCGCATGGGCGGCATGGGACGGACCGGCTCCAGCGGATAGCCCAGGCACTCGGTGACTTTGCCCCCGAACCATTCGATGCCCCGTTCGTGAACCGGGTACTTCATGCGGGCATGCTTGCGGTCGGTGCGGTCGCCGTGATCGCGCTGCACCAGCACGATCTTCTCCACCACGTCGATGACCTGGGCGATGGGGGTATAGCCCAGAGGCAGCGCCAGGGTCGGATGCGTCTCCGGGGCGTTGTGGGTCTGGCCCATGCCGCCGCCCACATAGACGTTGAAGCCGTGGACCGTGACGCCGTCATCGGCCACCAAGCCCACCAGCCCAATGTCGTTGCTGTAGATGTCGGTGCAGTTGTCGCCGGGATAGGCGATGGCGGTCTTGAATTTGCGCGGCAGGTAGGTCTTGCCGTAGATCGGTTCGATGACCGCGGCCTGGTGGCCGTTCTGCTCAAAGCGCTGGCGGACCTTCTCGCCGTTGTCGTCTTCCAGCCAGATCTCGTGATAGGCGGGCGTGTGCGGGGCGAGATGCTGGGCAATGCCTTCGGCGACGGCCTGGAGCTGCTCGCGCACGGGGTCGCCATAGGGGGCCGGGCACGCCATGACGTTGCGCTCCACGTCGCCGCACGCGCCGAGCGTGGAGACCAACGCCGCGTTTAGCCCGCGCAGCGTACCCTGCAGGTTGTGCTTGATGATGCCGTAGAGCTGGATGCCCTGGCGGGTGGTCAGCCGCAGGTCGCCCCCGGCAAAGGCGTCGGCCAATGCGTCGTGGACCAAGTACTGCTGGGCCGTGAGCCGCCCGCCGGGGAGCTTGCTGCGGACCATGAACGAGTAGGCCCGATTGTTGCGCCCGCGCATGTCGCGGTCGTGCTGCTGGTAGATGCCGTGGAACTTAAGCAGTTGCTTGACATCATCGGAGAAGTGCGGGGCGGGTTCGTATAGCTCGATGGGCAGCGCGCCGCGCAGCCCCTGGCTAGCTTCCTTAATGGCTTCTACAGACATGACGGTTCCTCCATAGGAATCGGCCGGGTTGTGCGGCCGTGGTAATAGTCGGTCGAGTGCGCACCTGTCGCACCGGCGCGCGCGACGCGGTCGAACAGAGCAGACGGGCGCGCGATCGGGCAACGCAAGATGGGCTAACGGTGACGGCGCAAATAGAACGCAACAACCAGGTGTACGGCTACGTACCCTGAGCGCAGCGTCGCGTCAGCTAGAGATTCAGTTGTCGAGCAGTCGATCAGTTGGGAAATGGACGCCTAGCGTTGCCCGGCGTCTAGAGACAGATGCAGCAGGAGGTACAACAGCAGAGGGGGGCGGGGAGGGCGCGGAAAACGGGGGCTTGGATGGGGGTCAGCGAAGTGGGCTGCTGTGTAGGTGTGGGAAGGCGTCGGGATGCGTAGTACGCACGTGCACGACGGTTCATGATCCTACCTCGTAAGTGGAAAGTGAGTCGCCTCATCATGCGGAAACCATGACCGGATGAGGCTACCGATCAATGGTTGGCAAGTATAGGGGGCGGGCGGCCAAATGTCAAGCGCCCCCAAAAACGT
>CAYJQA010000377.1:0-1642 GCA_964372065.1 uncultured Litorilinea sp. | reverse complement strand
GCAATCTGGGGACCGGCGCGGCGGCTGATCCCCAGATTGCCGGCGGACGCTACGGGACGCACGTAACGGTGCGTTCCACCGTGACTTGCTGGCTGCCGTCAGCGCGGACGCGGGCGCGCAGCAGGTGGGGGCCATTGCTAACGGGCGCGCCGTCGGGCCACTTGTTGTCATGGTCCTGGAAGACCCATAGGGTGCAGTCCGGCTCGCCGCCGCCAAACGCACAGTAAGCGGCGTTGCCCTCCTCCCGCTCGTGGACCTTGTTGCCGTTGTAGTAGACCTGGAGCAGCACGGAGTCGATGCCGTCGCCGTCGTCGTTGCCCTCGGCGGTGTCATAGGCGAGGACGCGAAAGCTCAGGGCCCCGCTGACGGAATCGTCGTTGTTGTTGGCCCCTGTCTGCACGATCTCGGCGTGGATCGTGTTACCGCCGTTGCCGCCGGACACACCGCTGATCATGATGGTGCGCTCGACGACGATCTCCTGCCCGCTGTCGGCGCGCACGCGGGCGCGCAACTGGTGCGCCCCGTTGGAGATGGGTGCGCCGCCGGGCCACTGGTTGCCGTTATCGTGGAAGTACCAGATATTGCAGTCCGGTTCGCCACCGCTGAACGCGCAGTAGTGGGCGCTGTTCTCCTGGCGTTCGTATAACTTGTTGCCGTTGTAGTAGATCTGGTGCAGCACGTAGTCGATGCCGTCGCCGTCGTTATTGCCGACGGCGGGGTCATAGGCGAGGACCTGGAAGGTCAGCGCACCGGCGACGTCGTCGTTGTTGTGGTTAGCGCCGGTCTGAACGATGGCGGCATAGAGCGCGCCCGCTGTCGCGGTGGGCGTGGGAGTCGCGGTCGGCGTTTCCGGCGTATACGTGGGCGTCGTTGTATACGTGGGTGTGGGGGTATAGGTCGGCGTATACGTCGGCGTGACGGTCGCGTTGGGGTCGTAGGTGGGCGTAGCGGTCGGCGTGTACGTCCACTCCGGCGTACTGGTCGGTGTATAGGTCGGCGTGTTGGTGGCGTTGGGATCATCGAGCCCCCCCCACGTCTGGTCAACATCGGTCTTCCCTCGCACAGCCGAACCTGACAACGTTAGTTCCAACTCCGATGGCATCGCCAATCCGAGTGTGCCGGTGAACCCGGTGTTCCGATAGCCGTCTTTCTCTTTACCGCCCAGCTTGGAGTCGGCTGCCGAGAAACCATCGGAAGATTTGTGCGCGACCGTGAACGCGATATCTGCAGCGCTATTGCCGGCGGTGATAGTCGCTGATTCGTTATAGGAGTTGAAAGAGCCGGCCTCACTTGAGGCTGATACCGATGGCTTGCCGGCGCCGCGGCGCGTGAAGATTTCCACCACGCCGCCGATGGCATCGGAGCCGTACATCACACTTTGCGAGCCACGGAGAATTTCGATCCGTTCGACAGCATCGGTGGTGAGATTGGCAAAGTCGAAACTGCCGTTCGGGGCGGACGGGTCGTTCATCCGGACGCCATCGAGAATCACCAGCGCATGCTGGGAGCCGGTGCCGCGCAAAAAAACCGAACAGGATTTGCCGGGGCCGCCGGACTCGACAACATCGACCGACGGAACAGTCCGCAGCAAGTGGGTGACGAAGGTTGCCTGGCTCCGCTCGATCTGCTGGCGGGTCAGGAC
>CAYJQA010000376.1:0-5961 GCA_964372065.1 uncultured Litorilinea sp. | reverse complement strand
ACTTCGCCGATGCGAAAGCCCGCGTCCTGACACAAAAAGGCCATCTCGATCAGAAAGCTGTAGCCGCCGCTGAAGATGTCGTCCAGCGGGACCGTCTCCAGCACGGCGCGGCGATAGCAGCGAAACCCGGCGGTGCAGTCGCGCGTCGTGACGCCCAAGAAGAGATGTGCCAGTTGGTTGGCCGTAAAGCTGATGAGCTTGCGCAGCCGCGGCCAGCCGACCACGTTGCCGCCCGCCACATAGCGGCTGCCGACCACCATGTCGTAGCCCTGACCGGCCTTGTCTAATAGCGCGGGCAGACTGGCCGGATTGTGGCTAAAGTCGGCGTCCATGGTACAGATGTAGTCGTAGGCATGGGCAAGACCGTAGGCAAAGCCTGCCTTGTAGGCCGTGCCTAGACCCAGCTTACCGGCGCGATGCAGCACCCGGACGCCGGGGTCGGCCTGTGCCATACTGTCCGCCAGCGCGCCGGTCCCGTCGGGCGAGTTGTCGTCCACCACCAGAACGTGGACATCGCCCGGCAACTCGCGTAGTTGCCGGACAAGGGTGGGCAGGTTATCGCGTTCATTGTAGGTCGGCACGATCATCAGGGCCGTGCCGGACCAGCTTGGGGTCATGCCTATTCGCCTGCTGTGAGCGCCGTTGGTAGTGGGGCGTGTCCTGTCATGCTGAGGCAATGCCGAGGAATCTCGCCACAACATTGCCCGCCGGAGAGATTCCTCGCCGCAGACGGCTTCTAAGGACACGCGGATCGTAGGTGCGGTTTTCCAACCGCACGAGTCGCCCCGGCGGTTCAAAACCGCCGCTACGAAAATCGACGTGTCCTCGCGTTCTTAGCGCCGGAACCCGGCGTCGGACACTCGGAATGACATCCTTCTGGACGCGACCCACGCCCGCGGCGCAGCGTCAATGCAGAGATTATCGGAAAGATTATGACCCAGGTCAAATCCAACCCTACCGACCACAACGACCGGCGGCTCGCGCTCCTCTTGGCGGCCGTCGCGTTAGCCACCTATTTGCGCGCGGTCGCACCCGATCTGCTGCCCGGCGACCCCGGCGAGTTTCAGTTTGCCGCCTGGCGGCTCGGCCTCGCCCATCCCACCGGCTACCCCCTCTACTTGAGTTTGGGTTGGCTGTGGCAGCACGCCTTGACGCTGGTGGGCGTGTCGCCCGCGGCCGCGCTCAACGGCTTTAGCGCGGTCTGCGGGGCGTTGGGCGTCGCGCTGCTCTATCTGGTCATGGCGCGGGCCGCGCCGGGGCCGCCGCTGCTGCGCCGCATGGCGGGGCTGTACAGCGCGCTGCTGCTCATGGTCAACCTGACCTACTGGTCGCAGGCATTGGTGGCCGAAGTCTACGCGCTGCACACCGCGCTCATGCTTGGTCTGTTCTGGCGGGCGCAGCGGCTGGTGACGCTGCCCACCCGGCGGCGGCTGACTGCGTTCGCTTTCCTGGCCGGGTTGGCGCTCACGCACCACGCGCTGACCGTGCTGTGGCTGGCGGCATTGGCGCTGTATCTGGCGCAAAGCGGGGCGCTGCGCCTTTTCCGCGCCCGCGCTTGGGTCACGGCCACGGCCGTGGCTGCGCTGCCGCTGCTGCTCTACGCGTATATCCCCCTGCGCAGCGGCCCGGATGCGTCGCCCTGGTATCACCAACGCCTCGGGGACACCGTGCTTAGCCTCTATGCGGACGGCTGGGATGCCTTCTGGCTCTTCCTGAGCGGGCGCTCCATCGGCGCGGGCTTCTACCGCGTGGGCGAGGCGTGGGCGCAGGTGACGCAGGCCGGGCGGCTCTGGCACTATCATTTCGGCTGGGTCGGGCTGGCGATGGTCGCCATTGGCGTCTTGTGGCTGATTCGCCGGCGCGCCTGGAACATCCTGGGTTTTACGCTGGTCTATGCCCTGGCGCAGCAGGTGTTCAACCTGTTCTATGCGATCGGCGACATCCTGGTCTACTACATCCCGCTCTATGTCATTGGCGCGCTGTGGTCCGGGTTTGGCCTGGTGGGGCTGGCGTCCGGACGCTGGACCCCCGGCCCCATGGACGAGAGGGAGAACGCACGCTGGGGTGGGCTGAGCTTGGGCGGCTGGCTGGTGATCGCGATCCTGTTGCTGCTGGCGGTGCGCGATGCGCCGCTGACCGCGGTGCGGATTGACCAGTCGGAAAGCCGCGCCACGCGCACCTACTGGGAGACGATCATGGCCGCCCCGCTGCCGGACGGCGCGGCGCTGGTCAGTAACGACCGTAACGAGATCGTGCCGCTTTTCTATCTCCAGACGGTAGAGCAGCGCGGGCTGGGTTGGACGGGGCTGTTCCCGGCCATCGCGCCCGACGCCCGCTTTGCCGACCTGGCGGCTACCCTGGACACGGCGCTGGCCGCGGGCGCGCCCATCTATCTGATCAAGGCGATGCCCGAACTGGCGATCAAGTACCGGCTTGACGCGGCCGCGCCGCCGCTGGTGGCCGTGTCGGGGCTGCGGACGGACACGCCGCCCGCCGTGGCCGTCGCGCAAGTCTATGGCCCGCTGCATCTGCTGGGCTATGACCTGACCACGACCGGCGACGGGCTGGATGTGACCCTCCACTGGCGCGTCGATGCGCCCCTCCCCGGCGACTATACGGCCACAGTGCAGTTGTTCGATGGCGGCGTCAAGCTGGGGCAAGACGACCATGCGCCCGGCGGCGACTATCTGCCTACGTCGGACTGGCGGGCCGGCGACCGCATGGTCGTGACGCATCATCTGGCCCTGGCGCAGCCCGTCCCCGCGGCGGCGCAGTTGTTGGTCAGCCTCTATCGCCCCGCGGACATGACGCCGCTGCACACGCCGTTGATGCTGGATGTGGTGTTGCCCGTTGCGCCCTAGCGTTGTCAACCAAGCAGGTGGAGGCTTTATGATGCAGGACCCGATGGCGGAGTCCGGTTGGAGTTGGCGACATCCAGGCGTACTGTTGCTGCTGGCCTGCGCCGCGGGATTGGGGCTGCGCCTGCTGTTCCTGGGCAGCAAGAGTTTTTGGCTGGACGAAGCCTTCAGCCTGCGCGCCGCCGGAGCCGCGGCGGACGCGCTCTGGACGGGGCGGACCGACCGCAACCTCCCGCCGCTCTATTACGCCCTGCTGCACTACTGGCTGCCGCTGGGGACGTCCGAGTTTACGCTGCGCCTATCGTCGGCGCTGCTCGGCGTCGCGGCGATCCCAGCCAGCTACGCGCTGGCGCGGCGTTTGGCGTCCCCGGCTGTGGCGGTCAGCGCGGCGTGGCTGGCCGCGCTGTCGCCGCTGCTGGTCTGGTATTCCCAAGAGCTACGCAGCTACAGTCTGTTGACGCTGCTGGGGCTGGTTATGGGGCTGGCGGTGATTGGCCTGTCCACGCGGTGGGCGTGGGGGTGGTGGCTGCTGCTGGTCGCGACCATGACCACGGCGCTCTATCTCCATTACATCGCGGCGCTGCTGCTCCTCGCCCAAGTATTTGTGCTCGCCGTCCTGCATGTCCAGGGGCGGTTGCGGGGGACGACAGTGCTGTTGTGGCTGGCGGCGTTGCCGGTGGTGGCGCTGCTCTATTGGCCCTGGCTGCGGCTGCCGGTGGTGATGACGTTCTGGCGGTCGGCGCTGGGCGACCGCTTTATGCCGGTGGCCTTGACCGCGGCGACATTCCACCTCTCCACCGAGCAAGCGCGCGTGGTGGTTTTTGGCGGGTTCTTGGCGGCGGCGATCGCGGCGCTGCTCATCGCCTACCCCCTGATCCGCCAACCACCCGCGACTTGGGCGCATTGGCGGCGCGCGCCGGGCGTGCGGGTCGCGCTGTTGCTGCTTGTGCTGGCCGCCACCGTGGTCACGGTGGTCCCGCGCGTCTACACCATCAAGAAGCTGATCGTGGCGCTTTGGCCCTACTTTCTGCTGGTAGTGGCGTGGTTCTGGCCGTGGCAGGCCGCCTATCGGCGCACGCTCACGCTGATCCTGGTCGCGTCGCTGGCCGGAGCGTTGGTCAACGTCAGCGTCATCCCCAAGGACCAATGGCGCGAGGTTGCCCGCTATCTGGCGGAACACCGGCAGCCGGGCGACGGTCTGTGGGTCCAACCGTACTATCACACCGTTGCACTCGACTACTATGCGGACGGCGCGTTGCCGCCGGTCAAACCGGATGTGGACGGCGCGCCCGCGGCGCTGGCGGAGCAAGCCGCCGGGCTGTCACGGGTGTGGTATGTCTATGGCGCGCGTGACGTGGGCGCGGCGGACCCGCAGCAGGTCGTCCCCGCCTGGTTGGACGCCAACCTGCGCCGCGTGGACAGCGCGGCCTGGTATGGCATCCGGCTGACGCTGTATGCGCGGCGCGAGTAGGGCACTGTGCAGGTTGCACCATGAACTTGGTGCGCGCACAGGGCGGTGTGCTGAAGACAACCTGCACGCGCCGTGTGCTATAATCAAGGCAGGTCACCGGCCGCGCCGGACGGTAGTCATGCCGAGCGTCTGCGAAGCCCACACAAATCCCAACCAAGCCACGGGCGATGTTTGTCGGGTCGTTTGCTCACGCCGGGATATTCTCTCCAACATAGCAACCCATCTTGTCATCACAGTTCTCGACACTGAACATCTAGACATCGAAAAGGAAAGGCCCATGCGTAAACGACAGAGTTGGTTGATCCTCACGGTCTTGCTGATGGGCGCGCTGGTCTTTGGCGCCTGTGTTGCGCCCGCCGCGCCTGCCGCTGAAGCGCCTGCCGCCCCCGCCGAAGCGCCCGCCGAGGCCGCACCGGCCGCGGACACCGGCATCCAGATTCCGGAGATCGTAGACGGCAAGTTCAATGTGGCGTTTGTCTATGTCGGCCCCATCGGCGACGGTGGTTGGACCTATGCCCATGACGAGGGGCGCGTCTATCTGGAAGAGCAGTTGGGCGACGCCATCCATACGGCCTATCTGGAGAGCGTGCCGGAAGGCACCGACGCCGAGCGCGTGATTCGCAACCTGGCGCGCGCCGGCTTCAATGCCATCTTCACGACCTCGTTTGGCTTTATGGACCCCACTGCCACGGTCGCCGAGGAGTTCCCCGACACCTATTTCGTCCATGTCTCCGGCTATAAGAAGAATGCGACCAACTTCGCCAACCTCTTTGGCGGCATGGAGAGCATGAAGTATTTGGTCGGCATGATCGCCGGGGCGCGCGCCAAGGCCGATGGCGCCGTCAAGATCGGCTATATTGCGCCGTTCCCCATCCCCGAAGTCATCCGCCACATCAACGCGGCGGCGCTGGGGATGCGGCAGACCTGCCCCGAATGTACCCTGGACATCCGTTGGATCTTCACCTGGTTTGACCCGAACCTGGAGCGCCAGGCCGCCGAATCGCTCATGGAAGCGGGCGCGGCCGTGGTCGTCACCGGCGCGGACACCACCGGCCCGGTGCAGGCCGCGGGTGAGGCCGGCAAGTATGGCGTCGGCTACGACTCGCGCAATGCCTGTGCGGTGGATGTCGAACACTGTCTGACCGTGCCCTACTGGGAGTGGGGTCCGTTCTACACCGAGATGGTCCAGCAGATGATCGACGGGACCTTTGTGCCCGACGACATCTACTTTGACGTGGACAGCGGCGCGTTGGGGCTGTTGGGCTTCATGGAAGGCCAGACCCCGGCCCCCGGCGTCCCCGCCGACGTGATCCCGCTGGTGCAAGAGACGCTCGCCAAGATGCAGTCCGGCGAGATGACCCGTTTCGACGTCTTCACCGGCCCCATCAACAACAACAAGGGTGAGGAAGTCATCCCCGCGGGCGAGAAGCTGACCCAGTCCGACCTGGAAGGCATCGACGCCACGGTGGGTGAGCAGATCGGCCGCGAGGCGTGCGTTTACTGCATGAACTGGCTGGCCGAGGGCGTGGCCCCCGACGCGGAGCTGCCCGAGTAGGCGCTGAGTGATCGCGATGTAAGTCCTGTGGGGGGGGGGGGGGGTTAGCACACCCCCCCCCAATGGTAAAATAAAAA
>CAYJQA010000375.1:0-6003 GCA_964372065.1 uncultured Litorilinea sp. | reverse complement strand
TGATTGATCTGCAAGAGGCGGAGCTGGTCGGCTCGACGGACCTTGTCACGATTGTGGCACAGACCGACCGCTTCAAGGGCGGCTATGCCGGCATGGGAGACTGGACCGGCGCCAAACGCTTCCTGATCACCCAAGATAGCGACATGAGCAGCTTTGGCTCTGAGGTACTTGAGGATCTGGGCGAAGTCAACATGGCGGACGGCGCAACGCTTCTGGACTTCATCGAGTGGGCGGCCTCGACCTTCCCCGCACGCAAGCGGATGTTGATCTTGTCCGACCACGGCGCAGGTTGGCCCGGCGGGCTGAGCGACCCGGACCCCGGCGGCTCCGGCGCCGACGACATTGCCCTGGTCGATGCCTTTGGCGACAATCTGTGGCTCATGGAACTGGATCGCGTGCTGGACCAGGCGCGCAGCGACCTGGGGCTGGATTACTTCGACGTGATCGGGTTCGACGCCTGTCTGATGAGCCAGCTTGAGGTCTACACGGCCCTGGCCCCCCATGCCCTCTATGCGGTCGCTTCCGAGGAGGTCGAACCTGGTTTGGGCTGGGCCTATGCGGGGTTCTTGGGCCAACTGGTCGCCGACCCTGCAATGGGCGGTGACGAACTGGTCACACAGATCGTCGCATCCTACATCGATGAGGATACGCGGCTGGAAGACCCGACCTATGTGGGCAACCTATCGCGCGCGCAGGCCGCCGCCGCGATCACGCCGGACATTACGCTGACCGCCGTCGACCTAGCCCAGATCGCCCCCCTCAATGCGGCGTTGGATGCCTTTGTCGCCACGCTCCAGACGTTGGACCAGAACGTGGTGGCGGAAGCGCGGACCTACGCCCAAGCCTACGAATCGGTCTTTGGCGATGAACTGCCCTCGCCCTACATTGATTTGGGCCACTTTTCCCAGCTGATCCAGAGTGGCACAGAGGACCCGGCGGTGCTGGCGGCGGCCCAGGAACTCGACGCCGCGCGGCAAGCGGCGATCGTCGTCGAAAAGCACGGCGCCGAGCGGCCAGGCTCGACCGGGATCGCCATCTACTTCCCCGTGCGCCAACTGTATGAGGTTCAGGGCAACCTCGGCTACACCGATGTGGCCGACCGTTTTGCGCAGGCGACGCAGTGGGACGAGTTCCTGGCGTTCCATGTGGGCGACACGCAGGGAGAATCTTTTGCGCGCCCCGCGCCGCCGCTCGCAACTGTCTTACAAACGCTGCTGCCCGACCTTGCCCCTGAGTATATCCAGGTCTTGGCGGACGAGATTGCGGCGATGCTGGAGCAGGGCTTGTCGCCAGAAGAGATCGCGCAGACGCTGGTGGAGGAGTACGAACTCCCGGAGGAGGTTGTCACGGCCCTGGTCGACGAGGGGCTGTTGAGCGGCGAACCGGCGGCGAACGCACCGGCGGTCAACGCGGCTGAACGGAAGCCGCTGCAGGTGGCGCCGATCAGGCTTTCCGCCGAAGTGGCCTATCCGGACGCGCCGGTGACTGTGGAAACCGAAATCGCCGGCGAGCGGGTAGGTTTTGTCTACAGCTTTATCGGCCGCTTTCTGCCCGAGGACGATGTCCTGATCGTGGAGGATCAGGATTTTCTGTTTGCCGAAGAGGATACCACCGTGGGCGGCGTTACCTACCCAGAGTGGCCGGAGGGGGGTTTTACGGTGGCCTTTGATTGGGCGCCGGTGGTCTACGCCATCAGCGACGGCACGACCTCCATTCGCACCCTCTTCGCGCCGGAGACCTATGGGGAACAGCCGATCTACGCGGTGGAAGGCATCTATACTTTCGCCGATGGCAGCCCAGACCGCTACGCCCGCCTCTTCTTTCGGGACGGCGAACTGGCGCAGGTCTTTGGCTTTGTTGGCGCTGAGAACGACGGCATGGGCGCTCCGCGTGAAATCACTCCGCAGCCCGGCGACCAGTTCACCGTGTTGGCGCAGGGATACAACTTCGCCGACGACGCCACGGACGAGCTCTACAGCGCCGAGAGCGGGACGCTGACCTTTGGCGAGGACCCCTTCTTCATCGCGGAGACGCCGGCCCCCAGCGGCAACTATGTGGTTGGCGTGATCGCCGAGGACCTGGACGGCAACGTGGTCGAGGCGTATGAAAGCCTGTTTGTCGTGAGCGACGACGGCGTCACCGAGGAAGGCTTCGTGCCATTGGTCGCCGAGGATCTCGGCTTTGCGCTGCTCCACCCGGAGACGTGGGGGCCGGTGGAAGGGAGCGACCCTGCCGGCGTGACCCTCACCAACGCCGACGCGACGGCGCTGATGACCGTGTCACTCCGCGAACATCCCGATGCGGCCGACGCCACCGAGGCCAATCTTGCGGCGCTGGACGACGTGTTTGCCGAACTCGCGAATGATGCCGCACTGGAGAACTTAGCGCCAGCCGGCGATCCGGTGGACTACATGTTGGGAGCCTATGACGCACTGTTGTTCGACTTTAACTTCGACCTGGACGGCGTCGCCTATGCAGGAGAGATGGTCGTATCCACACCTACCCCTGGGCTGACCTATGTGGTGTATTTTGACGCGCCGACCGAGGAGGCGGAGACTCTTCTGCTTGACCTGGACGCAGTGTTATACAGCTTCGATATTCTGATCTCCGGGATCGACCGGGCTGAACCTGGCGCACTCCAACCGGAGTTTGGCGAGACGGGCTTTGTAGACGACTACAGTGACCCGGCCAGCGGCCTCTATGACGATGAGGTGGCGCAGGAGTGGGGGCAGGGCTACTATGACCCGGAAGCCGAGCAGTACGTCTATGTCATGCACCCCGCGTCCGGTGCGATCTACGACTATTACGTCGATCTCATGCTGCCGGACGCCTTTATGCTCCAGGTAACGGCCCAAACGGCGGGCGCGGTGGACACGGGCTATGGGCTGATCTTCCAGGTGCAGGATGACAGCCACTTCTATGCCTTCCGCGTCAGTGGGGACGGCTATTTCCTGGTCGAAAAGGCCGCGGGGGAAAACCTGGAAACGCTGGTGGACTGGACGGTGGCGGACTCGCTCGATTTGACGGAAGAGGCGCTCAACACGCTCGCCGTGGTGGGGGCCGATGGTGTCTATGGCCTCTACGTGAATGGGGTTCAAGTAGGCGAGTTTGCCGACGACAGCTACGGAGCCGGCAGCGCAGGGTACATGGTGGAGAATTTCGACGCGACGACGCCCACCGCGTTTGCCTTCGACGATCTTGTGGCCGGTGTGCCGGCTGAATAGAACACCCCGTTCCAACCGTCACGGGGCATGTGGCAGGGGCATCCGTCTTCTGCCACATGCCCCCACGTGCCCCCTTATACCGGCAGTTCCTCGGCGTAAACGCGGCCGGGGGCAATTCACCGGTCCCTGCCGGCGGCCGGTCCGGTAGACCTTCCACTCGGCGACCTCTGCCTCTGGGCTGCTTATGCGCCGCCGGTCGGCATGTTTCAACTTCACAGTGAACAGCATAGCGTCCTCGCATCACGTCGGAACCGTGCGCCGGCAGCGCGCGAACACTTGCCCGCTGCGGGGCGCGCCGTGTGCCGGGCCACCGTCCGGATCGCTGCGCCGATCCGGACGGTGGTTCTAGTGACAGGCTTCCGACAGGGGGTGGGCTTATTGCGTCAGCGGTTGGTCATCCGGCGCGGGCGGTAGTTTGAAGTTGCCCTTGCCGCGTTCGCCATTGACATCGCCGGTGTTCATGGCGTATTGGAGGACGGCGTAGCCGACGCCGTCGGCGTTGATGTCCAGCGCAACGAGGTTGATGTTGTCCAGGGTGTCGCAGGCTTGGTGATAGCAGAGGTCGTACTCGACGCCGGCCGTGCCTCCCCAAGTGGCGGCTTCGTCCACCGTCTTGATCCCCTCGGCGCCGGTGAAGAGACCACCGGATGGGATACCCGCCTCAATAAAGGGGCCGTAGTCGGAGCGACCGGAGAAGTCCGTGCCTTTGAACGGTTGGCCGATGCTGGCATAGTAGCGCTCAAAGGTCTTCTCGATCTGCGCCGAACCATCCGGGCCGGGGCCAGCGCCCTCCGCATCCGAATCGTCGCCGTCATAGACAAAGAAAACGTAGTTGGGCGAAGCGATCATGTCGAAGTTCAGGTAGAGCGTGATCTGATCGAGCGCGTCCTCACTCAGTTGCTCCACATAGTAGGTAGAGCCGACCAGCACCGACTCCTCTGCACCCCACAGCGCAAAGCGCACTTTGTTGACCGGCTTCACCTTGGCCATCTGCTCGGCGGCTTCCAGGATGGCAGCCGAACCGGAGCCGTTGTCCTGGATGCCGGGGCCGGTGAATACCGAGTCGAGATGCGCCCCGGCCATGACCACATTGTTGGGGTTGCCGCCGGGCGACTCGGCGATGACGTTGCTGGTGGTGGCGATGCCGCGGAAGGTGTCGGTCTGCAAGCGCAGGACAAGCCCCGGCGTGGCGGCCAACTGTTGGCCGACGTCCAGCGTCACGGAGGTGACCGGGATGTCCAGCGTGAAGTCGTTGCCAAGCGTGCCGTTGAGTTCGCCGGCAATGTTGTTGTAGATGACGACCCCGGACGCGCCGGCATTGTAGGCATTGGTCGCCTTGATCGCAAATGTACATGCGCCGCGACTGATCAGAGCGATGTTGCCCACGGGGAAGCCGGCGAAATCCGCCGCGTTGCAGCCACGAATATCGTTCACGGTGCTGACGTTGGCGGTGACGTCCCCGCTGCCGGAATACGACATGATGTTGTTGGCAAGCGGCCCGGCAAGGGGCGCTATCTGCTCGAGGATCGACGGTGCAAGCGCGATAAAGGTTTGGAACTGGAACTCCTGGACCGTCACGATATAGCCGGCGTTGCCGAAGACTTGCGCCGCATAGGCGGCGGAAGCGTCATAGCCCGGCGTGCCCGAAGTGCGGATGCCGCCGTTGGCGTCGGCAATGGCCTGGAGGGCCGCCAGATGCTCATGCACACCGTCCGCCGTAATGCACTCCAGCAACTTGGCGAAGGTGTTGTTGACGCGCTTACCGCACGCTTGGGTGCCCGCCGCCTCCACCGCCAGCGAATCGTCGCCGGTTGTCACAAAGGGCAGGAAGAAGACGGTTTGATCCTGGGCCACCGCCGTCTGCGCGCCCAGCAATACCACGAGACTCAATCCGACGAGAATCCAAAGTAGGTTCTTGACGTGCATGGTGTTGTGTTCTCCTTGTGTTGGCTGATGGGGAAGGCTACCGATGTGGATGGTACCCTCCAGCGCTCCGACCCCGCGCGATGAAAGGATGCTGCGAACTGTGGCGTAGGCCGCCGGTAACGCCTGGGAAATCTGCGACAATCCCGCGTGCCGGTGCGGCTCAACACCTCCTTACTCAGGCGGCAAAGGCCTGGCGCATTGACCGGGTACCGACGGCGGCGTCACGCGAAGGCGCACGACGGGTGCAGACCGCACCACTCCGTAAGCGTGCACAAACCAATCCGGTGGCTGGAGATTGGCGCAACGCGACGGTGAAACCGGGTATTTTGCGATTTGAGTTGAGGGCGACGCTGGAGAACTTAGTTCGGCGGGGGAGACGCCGGATAGGCGCAAAGCATACATAAGGATACCCCTGTCGTCAACCGGCATTTTTCCTACGCGCCGGTGCTTGCCCGGACGGTGGGTTCGACAAGGCGGGTTATCCGCCGCTATAATGGGCCGTTGAGACCGTGGGCCACGGCCCCACGCCAGGGAGACGAACGTAGCTGATGGAACTGCACGAATATCCCCGCCCGGCCAACGATACCGGCATTGGCGTCCACTGGACGGTGGGCTTTGCGTCGGCGATTGGCATCGGCCAGATTCGCGACCAGTGGCTCCCGGAGCTAAAGGCCATGGGCGTCAAGTGGGTCAAGATCTTCAACCACGATGGGGCCATTGACTTCGCCGAGCTGCTCTTGGCCGAAGGGATCATGCCCGTGGTGCGGCTCTATCGCCCCGCGCCCAACCCCAGCACGCTGGATATTCGCGAGATCGTCCACCTGGACGCGCTGATCCGCGCCGGGGTGCGCTA
>CAYJQA010000374.1:680-6033 GCA_964372065.1 uncultured Litorilinea sp. | reverse complement strand
GTCCAGGGTGGGCGCGCGCAGCAGCATTTCGATTTCCTGCGGTTTGATGGAGCGCGGCAGGTTCTTCTTGACTTTGGGCGAGTCCAACTGCTTGGACGGGTCCTCGTCAATGCGCCCCATGTCGGACAGATAGTGCAGGAAGCTCTTGACTGAGGCGATCTTGCGCGCCACGGTGGACGACGCATAATCGCGCGCCTTGAGGTCGAACACGTAGTCTTGCACTACGCGCTCGTCCACGTCGCGCCAGTCACCGACCCGTGTGCCGTCTACGGGCGCGTAGTCGTCCAGGAACTGGACGAATTGCATGAGATCGTTCTGATAGGCCGCACTGGTGTTGGCCGAGCAGTCCTTCTCTTTAGCCATGTAGTTGAGGAACTGGGTGACCTGGTCGCGCATTAGCTGTCTCCTCCGCTTGGGTCCACTGGTAGGACAGTATAGCAAGACTTTGCATAAAACGAAAACCGCTTTGCATAAATGCACGCGACGGCTGTGCTATACTGGTTGTCATTGGCGCGGGAGCGGCGCTGTCAGGGTGACAGTGACCTTCCGGCGAATGGCTAGAGCGAACTCGTGTTCATTAGGGGTGGGCAAATTGGCTGTGAACAAGGTGGCCGCGGGCAAGGGCGCGGCGTCACGCGCGGCGGCCGGCGGGCCGGATCTGCGCGCCTTTACGATTGACTATTTCACCTTCTTCAACGCGACGGTGCGCCCGCTGGACAAGCGCAAGCAGGGGTCGCTGGCGATTGATCTGCCCGCGGACCTGGCCGAGCATTTCGGCAAGACGGAGCTGCGCGTCGGCTTCCATGAGGTGACGCCGGGCGGCGACCTGGAGCTGATCGCGCACGGCTCGCGCCTCTTCGACCGCATGTTGGCGCTGCTCGACCGTCGCGGCGCGCTGACCCTGCAGACGCTCCCCAGCCGCCACGCGGGCAGCGAAGAACTGCTGGCCGCGGTGCGCCCCGTCAACGCCTCGATTGCCGGGCTGAAGATGCAGGAGACGCTGCAAACGCTGGCGGTCTTCAACTGGCGCATCACCTATCGCGCCGACGACAAGCGCGAAGAAATCTATACGGTGGTGATGGACGACCAGGGCCGGCGCGTGCCGCTGGCCGGGGAGGCGAACGCGGGCGCAGATGCGCTGGACCTGGACGCGCTCTGGCCGGACGCCCAGCCCGCGCCGCCCGAAACCAATGCCGACGGCCAGCCCATCCCCGCCCGGCTGCCGCCCATGACGCACCTGGCGCGTCTGGCGGAGAACGCGCGCAAGTATGCCGTCTATCACGCCGATCTGCGCTCCGTGGCCCACGAAGCCGAGATCCTGCCGCGCCTCTACCAGGTGCTCAACCGGCTGACGACCTATTACGGGCAGCAGATCGAAGAAGTCTACGAAAGCCACGACCCGGACGGCGAAAAGCGCCGCGAGTTGGAAGAAGACCTACAGCGCAAGATCGCCGAGGAAGTAGAGAATCACCGCCTGCGGGTGCAGATGACGCTCTTCAGCTATGCCCTGGTGCAGATGCCCGTGGCGGTGGCCGAAATTGAGTTGAGCGACGGCACGCGCCAGGCCACGGTGGAGGTGACGCGCAACCGCTATACGGGCGCGCTGCACCGGCCCGTCTGCCATGCGTGCGGCAACGAGACCACCGTCGTCGCGCTGGACCGCAACGGGCACATCACCTGCGACGACTGCATCCGCCAGTGTGACGCCTGCCAGGGGATCTACTGCGCCGAGTGCGGCGTGGCGACGTGCCCGGTCTGCGGCAAGCAGAACTGCGCGACGTGCGGGCAGACGTGCTGGGCCTGTGGCGAGCGCGCCTGCGCCGAGCACGTGCAGCGCTGCCCCGTGTGCGGCGATGCGGTCTGTCTGACGTGCCAAGCGCCGTGCGCGGTATGCGGGACGCTGCAATGCCGCAGCCATCTGCGCGCCGATGCCGTGGCCGCGGCGGACGGTTCGCACCCGCTGGTCTGCGGCGAGTGCGCGGTGCGCTGTCCAGGGTGCAACCAATACAGCGCCCAGTTGGCGGCGTGTGAGGCGAGCGGGCAGCGTTTCTGCGCCAACTGCCTGGTGACGTGCGCGGTCTGCGGCAAGCGGGTCGGGCCGGGCTTCTATCAGACGGACCCCGCCACGCACAGCGTGATCTGTCACACCTGTATGGTGGAGTGCCCGACCTGCGGCAAGCTAACCACGCAGACGGCCGTCTGCGCCAAGTGCGGCAAGACGGGCTGCAGCTCCTGCCTGGGGCGGTGCGATGCGTGCCGCGCGAGGGTCTGCCGCGAGCATCTGGTCAAGGTGCGTGACTGCGGGCATGTGATCTGCGCCGACCATCATCTGACCTGTGCGATTGGGGGCGAGCCGGTCTGCCCGGTCTGCACGGAACCGTGCCCCATCTGCGACCGGCCCGCGTGCGCCGAGCATGCGCGCGTCTGCCGCCGCTGTGGACAGGTGTATTGCCAGGACTGCATGGCGCGTTCCGGGCTGTGCGAGACATGCGCCGGGCTGGACCAAGCGGGCGTGGCGGTGAAGCTGGAAGACGAGCCGTGGGCCGCGGATGCGCGGGTGGCGCTGATCGCGCCGCACTACCGCTGGCGGCGCGTGGGCAACCGGCGCTTTACCATCTTCGTGGGCGAGAATAACTTCTTTGCGCGGGCGGTGATCGTGGTGGATCGCGCCATCCAGGGCGGGCGCGTGGTGCATGTGCGGCGGCTGGGCGCGGAAGACCGTCTGCGCGACCTGTTCGGCGACTGAGCCGCATGGTGAGCGTGCCGCGGTTGGACCCACGCGACTTGGCCCGCCGCGCCGCCGCGGCGCAAGCCCACCTGGCGGACTGCCGCCTCTGCCCGCATGTGTGTGGGGCGCGACGCGCGACCGGGACGGGCGTCTGTCGCGTCGGCCCGGTGAGCTACATCGCCAGCGAGATGCTGCACATGGGCGAAGAAGAACTGCTGCGCCCGGCGCACGCCATCTTCTTTTCCGGCTGCACCGCGACCTGCTCTTTTTGCACAGCGGCGCGCTTTGCCTTTCGCCCGACCTACGGCGTGGCCGTGACGCCCGGCCAGTTGGCGGCGCGTATGGCGCAGCGGCAGGCCGAGGGCGCGGCGTCAGTCTGCTTTATCGGCGGCGACCCGGCCCCGCACATCCCGTTCATCCTGGCGGCGCTGGCGGAGTGGGGCGCGGACCGCACCATCCCCACCGTCTTTAATAGCAACTTCTATCTGACCGCCGAGGCGCTGGCGCTGCTGGACGGGGCCATCGACATCTATTTGCCCGATCTGAAGTTCGGCCCGGCGACGGGGCCGCAGTCGTGCGGCGAGCGGCTGGGCGGGATGCCCGACTACTGGGGCGTGGTGACGGGCTGCATGGCTCAGGTGCATGGCCGCGGTGGGCGGCTGCTGGTGCGTCATCTGTTGATGCCGGGCCATCTGGAGTGCTGCACGCGTCCGGCGCTGACATGGCTGGCGACGCTCCCCGCTGTGGAAGTGAGTTTGCTGACCCAATACCTGGCTCCGCCCCAGGCGCGCGGCGAACTAGCCACGACGCTCTCCCCAGCGGATGTGGCCGCGGCGACCGCGCTGGCGAACGACCTGGGCTTGCGTCTGGTACACTAGAACCTCCCGCGACCGGCCCTGCACCGGGCTGCGGGAGGTTGCATTCTGTGTGGTGTGGTACACAAGGAGGAGACTATGACAGAGGAGCGCAACACGGGTGAGTTGCGCGACCGGCGGGCGCCCATTGCCATGGCGGGCGAGGAGTTTCGCCGGTTGGGGCATCAGTTAGTGGACGATATTGCGGGATTGCTGGACAGCCTGCCGCAGCGACCGGTGACGCCCGCGGAGAGTGTGCGCGAAGTGCGCGCGGCGTTGGGCGGCGGCGGGCTGCCCCAAAGCGGGATGGCTGCGGATCGCCTGCTGACCGAGGCGACCCAACTGGTCTTTGACCATTCGCTGCTGAATGGACATCCGCGCTTTCAAGGCTACATCACGTCGCCGCCCGCGCCGATCGGCATCCTGGGCGACTTCTTGGCCGCGGCGGTGAACCCGAACGTGGGTGGGTGGGGGCGAACTTTGTGGGCTTTCTGGCCGCGCGCCGCGCCAAGACGCCGTGGGATGTGCGGGCGCAAGGGCTGCTGGCCGGGGGCAAGCAACTGCGGGCCTACTGTTCGCGGGCCACGCATACCTGGGTGCAAAAGGCCGCCGACCTCTTTGGGCTGGGCACGGACATGCTCTGCTGGATCGAGACCGACGCCCACGAGGTGATGGACGTGGGCAAGCTGGAACGGCAGATCGAGGCGGACCGGGCCGCGGGGATGCAGCCGTTTCTGGTCATCGGCGCGGCGGGGACGGTGAGCACGGGCGCGGTAGACCCGCTCCCCGCGCTGGCCGAACTGTGCCGCCGCCACGATCTCTGGTTCCACGTGGACGGCGCGTACGGCGCGGTGGCCGCGCTGCTGCCGGAAGCATCCGCCGACCTCAAAGGGCTGGCCCTGGCCGATTCGGTGGCATTGGACCCGCACAAGTGGCTCTACAGCCCCCTAGAGGCGGGCTGCACGCTGGTGCGCGACCCGCAGCATTTGGTCAACGCCTACAGCTTCCACCCGGAGTATTATCACTTCGACAACGTGGAGGAGATGGCCGTCAACTATCACGAGTACGGTCTGCAGAACTCGCGCGGGTTCCGCGCGCTCAAGGTCTGGTTGGCGCTGCGGCAGGTGGGGCGCGACGGTTATACCGCGATGCTGCGCGATGACATCGCGCTGTCGCGGGCGCTCTACGCCACCGTCGCCGCGCATCCCGAGTTGGAGGCGGTAAGCCAAAACTTGAGCATCGCGGTCTTTCGCTATGTGCCGCTTGACCTGACGCCGGGCGCGGCTGCGGTCGAGGAGTATCTCAACCGGCTCAACACGGACCTGCTGACCGCCATCCAGCTTAGCGGCAGGCTCTTTGTGTCGAACGCCGTCCTGGGCGGCAAGTTTCTGCTGCGCTCGTGCATCGTCAATTTCCGCACGACGCTGGGCGATGTGGAGGCCATCCCGGAGATCATCGCGGCGATGGGGCGCGACCTGGACCATAAGCTGCGCCCGGCCGCGCTCGCGCATCAATCGTCGACCTAACCATCACCAATGCCCCATCCATCGGTGCAGGAGTCACAGGCATGACCACGGGAACCTTTGTCTATCAACTGGGCGACACCACGATCACGCTCCTGGACAGCGGGCTGCTGGTCTATGAGATGGCCGCGTCTATAGGGCTGACCGCGAGGGATTGGGAGCCGCGCTACGACGCCTACTTCGCGCAGCCGATCAACGTGCCCATGCAGCATCTGCTGGTGCAGTCGCCCCAGACGACGATCCTGGTG
>CAYJQA010000374.1:0-670 GCA_964372065.1 uncultured Litorilinea sp. | reverse complement strand
ATCCTGGTGGATGCGGGGTCGTATGACCTGCCGCCCGACTCGACCATCCGCGTGCCGGACTACACGCCGCCGCCGCCCATCCACGCGCAACTGCGCGCCCGCGGGGTCGCGCCGGAGAGCATCGAGCACGTCGTGCTCACCCATCTACACCTGGACCACTACAACGGGCTGACCGAAGCGCAGGACAGCGCGCCCCGGCTGTGTTACCCCAACGCGACGGTGCATGTGGGTGCGGCGGACTGGTGGACCTATAAGCGCGGGGTAGAGGCGGCCACGCGCCCCGGCACGCCGGAGTATGTGACGTTGGGCGTGGCGGCGCGCGCCGGCAAGCTGGCGACCGCGGACGGCCGCGTGGAGCTTACGCCCGGCATCGCGATCGTGCCTATGCCGGGCGAGACGCCGGGGCATCAAGGGCTGCGCGTGGCGAATGCCGCGGGGGTGCTCTATGCCATCGGCGACCTGATCCACCATACCGTCGAGTTGGACGAACCCGAATGGCATGTGACCTGGGCGGACCATGCCAGCATGGTCGTTTCGCGCGAAGCGGTCTTCGGCCAGACGGAGCGTGAGGGCGCGCTGGTGGTGGCGGCGCACATCGCGGGCGCGGCCCATGTGCGCAAGACGGCGACGGGCTGGGCGTGGCTGCCAGTGTAGGCAGGGAGCGGGAAGA
>CAYJQA010000373.1:0-6049 GCA_964372065.1 uncultured Litorilinea sp. | reverse complement strand
CGCCGCGGCGCGGGGCCGGCGCGGGCGCGGCCCGTCGACGGCGACCCACACGCGGGGCCGTCGGGGCAGTCTGGTGGGGCCCGCGCCGGACGCGACCCTGGTCCCAGCGCCCCGCGTGCGCGCGGTGGACACCACCGGCGCGGGCGATGCGTTTGTGGGCAGCCTGGCCTATTTCGTGGGGCGCGGCAAGACGCTGCCCGACGCCATGGTCCGCGCCAACCGCATCGCGGCTGTCAGCGTCCAGGCTCCCGGCACGCAGACTAGCTTCCCCGCCGCGGCCGATCTGCCCGCCGACCTGCTGGCCTAGCCCCAGCGGTTGCCATGCCAGTGGCGGGCTGTATGATTGTACTCAAAAAGTGGGTAGCCTGGCGGGCTTGGTACTGGTGGGTGGCCGGCGTCGCGCTGGCGATCCATGCCGGGACGTTTGCGCTGCGGCTGCCGGTCTTCTGGCCCACGCCGGCCCTCTTGGACTTTGGCGCGTTCTATGCCGCGGCATGGGCGCTGCGGCTGGGTGAACTGACCTACAAGTGGTCGCCCGCGCTGCGCAGCTTTCTCGCCGCTCAGGGCGTCAACCCCGACATTGCCGTCAACAGCTTCCCGATCTGGCCGTGGCTGCTCCAGCCCATGACCTGGCTGCCCTTTGCCGCGGCGGCCTGGCTGTGGCTGGCCGCCAATGTGGCCGTGCTGGCCTGGTGCAGCCGCGAATTGGCCCGGCTGGCGGGGGTCGCCGATCGCCGGGGCCAATTGATCGTGTTTGCGCTCTCGGTGACCTTTGGCCCGGTGGCGCTGACGCTGACGCTGGGGCAAACCAGCATCCTGCTGCTGGCGCTGGTCCTGTGGATTGGCCGCACGCTGCGCCAGGACCGCCCGCCGCGGGTGGACGCGACCGGCGCGCTGCTGTGGGTGGCGGCGCTGGCAACCAAGCTCTTTCCCCTGGCGTGGATCGGCGGGCTGGCATGTCTGGGCGCATGGCGTACGCTGGCGCGGGCCGTAGGCGGCCTGGCCCTGTGCGTCGTGCTGCACGCGCTTTTCGTGCCGCAGCAATCTTACGCCTATCTCACCGACTTCCTCTTTGCCCAGGCCCAGGAACTGACGGACGCGCCGGGGATCAACGACCAATCTCTGATCTCCGTCGTCTGGCACATGACCCAACCGCTGGCGATGGACGCGCCGGGGATCACCTTGACGCAGCGGGACCGTGTGGAGTGGACATCGGCGTGGGCGGTCGATCCGGCGCTGATCACGCCCGTCGCACTCGGCGTGTTGGCGCTGGTTGGGCTGGGGCTGGCTTGGCTGCTCTGGCGGCGACGCCATTACGCCGACGCTGAAGGCCAGTTCTATCTCTGGGTCCTGTTCAGCCTGGTCGTCTTTCCGCATACCGAACGCTACAATCATACCCTCTTGTTGCCGGCCCTGGCGTGGCTGTGGGGACAGGAGCGCCGGCCCATCGCGGCGGCGGGCTATTGCCTGGTCGCGCTGTCGCGGTTGACCTATCTGTGGGCGCGTATCCTGCCCGCACCGTGGGGGCCGCTGCTCACCGGGTCGGCGCTGCTGGCGACCATCGTCCTGGGCGTCGGCATGGTCGTTTACGGCCGCGAGAGTCGCCCCGCCTCGCCCGACTTGGCATAACGCCCGGTCGCCGCTACACTAACGTCACGGGGGCGCGTTCACCCCCCGTTGGCTGCTATGGCGTCGCCCCACACCTCCTACCATCCCCCTGTCGCTAATCTGCTGCGCCTGTCCGTCTGGGTGCTGATGGCCGTTGCCGGGTTGAGCCTGACGCACGCCGCGCCGTCCGGAGTCACACCCGCCTGGCGCATCGCGCACGGCGCAAGCACAGACGGCAGCGCGCTCTTTCTGCCAACCGTCCTGCACGACGGGGACCCCCAGCCCGGCGTAGCCGGCCAGGTCACGCTGGTGGCCGCCGACGCCGTCTGGCATTATCTGGACGATGGGACGGTCCCCGACCCCAGTTGGCGGGAGCTTGACGGGGTGGACGACGGCGCATGGCCGTCCGGCCCGGCGCAGTTGGGCTATGGCGACGGCGACGAGGCCACCGTCATTGCCTTTGGGCCGGACCCCGCCGCCAAGCCCATCACCGCCTACTTTCGTCACGTCTTCACCGTCACCGCGCCCACGCAGTACAAAGCCATCGACCTGCGGCTCCTGCGCGATGACGGTGCGGTGGTCTATCTCAACGGCCACGCGGCGCTGCGCGGCAATCTGCCGCCCGGCCCGCTTGACCACGACACGCGCGCCCTGACCGCGGTCGCGGGCGACCAGGAGACGACGGTCTACCATTACACGCTGGACCCGGCGCTGCTGCGGGATGGGCCGAACGTGCTGGCCGTCGAAGTCCATCAGGCCAACCCCACCAGTTCGGACCTGAGCTTCACCCTGGCGCTGACCGCCTCGCCGCACGCGACCGTGCGCTTTGCCGTCATCGGCGACTATGGCGACGACGGTCCGCCCGAGGCGGATGTGGCCGCCCGCGTCAAGTCTTGGCGGCCCGACTTCGTGATCACCCTCGGCGACAACAACTATGACACCGGCGCAGCGGCGACCATGGCCGACAACGTGCTCAAGCATTACGGCGACTACATCACCGGCGACTTCGCCACGACGCGTTTCTTCCCGTCGCTGGGCAACCATGACTGGTATACGGCGGGCATCCAGCCCTATCTGGACACCTTCGCCCTGCCCGGCAACGAACGCTATTATGACTTTGTGCGCGGCGACGTGCATTTCTTTGTGGTGGACAGCGACTCGCATGAGCCGGACGGCGTCACTCCCGATAGCGTCCAGGGCCAATGGCTGGCGCAGGCCATGCGCGCGTCCACGGCGCGGCAGCGCATCGTCTACTTCCATCACGCGCCCTACTCGTCGGGGTCGCATGGCCTCTCGGCGTGGATGCAGTGGCCCTTTGCGGCATGGGGGGCAGACGCGGTCTTGGCCGGGCACGACCACAACTACGAGCGCCTGACGGTGGGCGGCGTGCCCTACTTCGTCAACGGTCTCGGCGGCAAGAGCAAGCGCGCCTGCCCGCTGCCCATTCCCCCCGATCTGGCCGACAAGAGCCGCATCTGCTTTGACGCGGACTTTGGGGCCATGCTGGTGGAGACGAGCGGCGACGTGCTGGTCTACACCTTTATCACGCGCACGGACGCCGTCATCGACACCTGCACCCAACCGGGGACTTGCGGCGAGTAGGCCGCCTGCCGCAAAGCAATCGGATAAATTGACGATTTTCTATATTGACAAGTGTCTATTTGTGCGCGATACTGGCGACTATGGCTGAACAATCACCGATTCTACTGCTGGATGAGACAGGCCCCCTGGCGGAGGAGTTGACGCCGGGCTGCTGCGCCCCGGCGGTGAACCTGCGTTGGGCCGCCGACGAGGCCGCAGGGCTGGCGGGTCTGCTCAAGGCGCTGGCGCACCCGGTGCGCTTGCAGATTGTCGAGCTGCTGACCCGGTTGGGCGGGCAGGTCTGCGTCTGTGATGTCGAGGCGCACTTTGACCTATCCCAGCCGACGATTTCGCACCATTTTAAGGTGTTGCGCCAAGCCGGACTGATCGAGAGCGAGCCGCGCGGGGTGTGGATCTACTATCACGTACGGTCCGCGGCGCTGGCGCAGTTGCGCGGCGTGTTGAGCAATCTCACCGGCCAGAGTTGAGGAATATGCCGGTCCCGCGGGACCGGCTTGCTTGCCGGCGATATATTGAAGTTTGTCGATATTTTCCTGGCCGTCCAGACGTAAGGAATTGGTTATGCTTCACCCAACACCTACGCTTGCCACGCTGGATGCCGCACAACTGCCGCAGCTATGCGACTTGCTGGAACGCTGCGGCCTGCCCACAGCCGGGCTGGCGGAACACGCCCGCGACGCGCTGACCGCCGTCTACGCCGGGCGCATTGTGGGCAGCGCAGCGGTGGAGCGGTACGGCGCGGCCGGTCTGCTGCGCTCGGTCGCCGTAGACGCGGCCTGGCGCGGGCAAGGGCTGGGCGACCGGCTGGTGGCCGCGGCCATCGCCCACGCCCAAGCCCAGGGTGTGACCGACCTCTACTTGCTCACCGAGACCGCGGCCCCCTATTTTGCCCGGCGCGGCTTTGTGCCCGTTCCGCGGGCGGATGTGGATCCCGCGGTGACCGCCTCCATCGAGTTTACCCAGGCATGCCCGGCGAGCGCCCAAGCCATGCGCCGCCGCATTGCCGGTTGATCGTTCACCTATGAATCGGTTTCTTGTAAAGAAAAGAGAGTAAAAACCTATGACCCCAATCAACGCCGACGCGACCCATCAGCTTGTCCAGGAATATTATGGGGACAAGGCGCGCCGCCAAGACAGTTGCTGTGGCGACGGCGCCAGCGGCAGCACACCCAATGTCAGCCTCTATGACGCCGAGGAACTGGCCCTGGCCCCCGCCGATGCGGCGAGCTTCTCGCTGGGCTGCGGCAACCCCACGGCTATCGCCTCGCTCAAGCCGGGCGAAGTCGTGGTCGATCTCGGTTCGGGCGGCGGGCTGGATGTCTTCCTGGCCGCGGCCAAGGTGGGACCGACCGGCTTTGTCTACGGCATCGACATGACGGACGACATGCTGGCGCTGGCCCGGCGCAACGCGGCCAAGGCCGGTGTGACCAATGTGGAGTTTCGCAAGGGGCACATCGAGGCCATGCCGCTGCCCGATAACACGGCGGACGTGATCATCTCCAACTGTGTGATCAACCTGTCGCCGGACAAGGGGCAGACGCTGCAAGACGCATTCCGCGTGCTGCGTTCCGGTGGGCGGCTGGCCGTGTCGGACGTGGTAATCGACGGCAGCCTGGACGATCTGCCCGTCAGCGAGGAGCAGGTCCGCAGCGCGCTCCATTGGGCCGGGTGCATCGCGGGCGCGCTGACCATGGACCAATTCCGCGACCTGCTGGCGCAGGCCGGGTTTGTGGACATCGACATCCGCGTGGTGTCGCGCAATTCGGCGGAATCCCTGGAAGGCAGCGGCGAGAACTTCGGGCTGTCGCCGGAAGTGCTGGCGCAACTCGCCCCGCGCTTTACCAGCAGCCTGATCGCCGCGACCAAGCCGTAACCCCCCGCACGTCAACCGGTGACAGCCACTTTCTGCGTGTGGCTGTCACCGGTTTTGTTTTTGTCGTAGGTACGGTTTCCAACCGCACATCTGGGTAATGGCAGCCACGGCAGGTAGAATATCGCCGCTCCGATTCCTTGCTTGTCTTTTTCTCGTTCGCGAGACCGCGCCTACGGTCCTGTGGTGAGTCCTAATAGAAGCTCAACAGAAACGCGATCAGCAGCAGCGCGGCGGCGCTGATGATCAGGTGGCGGTAGGCGTAGAGGAGCGTGCCCCAACCGGTTTCGTCGCGCGGGATATAGAGGTTGGTGGAGGGGACCACGACCCGCTGTTCGGGGATCGCGCCGGTGCCGAACAGCAACTCGCGCAGGGCGCGGGCGTCGGGCGGGCGCTCGTTGGGGTGCATAGCCAGCGCCTGAAAGATGGCCCGCTCCACCCGCGGCGAGACGTCCGGGTTGAGCTGGCGCAGCGATACCAGCACGCCGGGCCGCAGGAAGCGCTCTTTGGCGTCGGCGGGCGGTTCCCCGGCCAGCAGGTGATAGAGCGTGGCCCCCACGCTGTAGATGTCGCTGCGCGCATCGGTGAAGGAGGAATCGCCGCCGTATTGCTCCAGCGGCGTATAGGCCACCGTACCCCGGCCCTGCACCACCGTCACCGTGCGGCTGTCGTCGTCGTGGAGCACCTTGACCAGGCCGAAATCCACCAGCTTGATCGTGCCGCGCGGGGTCACCTTGATGTTGGCGGGCTTGATGTCCCGGTGCAGCACGGGCGGCTCTTGGTCGTGGAGATACTCCAGCGCATCCAGCAGTTGCCCGGCCCAGGCCAACACTTCGTCCTGCGTGAGCAACTCGCCGGCCTTGTGCCGCTCGCGCACAATCTCATGCAGGTCGCGACCGGCGACGTAGTCCATCACCAGGTATTCGCGCACCCCTACCGAAAAGTAATCGGAGACTTTGGGCAGGTTCG